>CAMCQD010000007.1 GCA_945876925.1 uncultured Dermatophilus sp. | reverse complement strand
GGGTGCGCATCCTCGCCGGGGACACGGTCGCCTCCCCCGAGGGCGCCGGCTCTGCCGGGCAGGTCCGGTGGCTGGCCGCGCCGCAGGTGACCAGCCTGCCGGCGACGAGCGTCCCGGGCCGCTCATTCGATCTCAGCTCCGGTGCCGTCGTCGCCGTGATCACCCCGCAGACGGTGGCCGCCCTCGGGCTGGCCTCCGCCCAGCCCAACCTGCTCGTCGGGGTGGCCGATGACCATCAGGCGGGCCGGATCGCGGCGATGGCGCAGGTCCCCGCCGGGGCCGGGGTCACCGATCAGCAGGCGGACGCGATCAGCCGGCTCACCGGCGCGGCTTCCCCGCTCGCCGTCGAGCGCGGGTACCACGCCGAGCTCACGGCCATCCTCGGCGTGCTGGGGGTGCTGGCCGGCCTGCTCATGGTCGTCGCCACCCTGACTTCCACCGTCCTGACCGCCGGGGAGTCCCGGCGCGACCTGGCCACGATGACCGCCGTGGGCGCTGCCCCGGGCCTGCGCCGCTGGTACGCCGCCATCCAGGCCGGAGGGCTGGCCTGGCTCGGGACGCTCATCGGGCTGGGCATCGGCGCCATTCCGGCGGTCACGGCGGCGCTGGACCAGACCGCCACCGACGCCGGCGGGCTGCCCGGGGCGGCGCCGCCGGGGACGGCCGCCTATGTGCTCAGCCAGCTCGCCCGGCTCTCAAGCGGATCGGTGGATATCCCGTGGCTGCTGTTCGTGGTGGCGCTGATCGTGGTCCCGCTGCTGGCCGCGGGCTGCGCGGCGCTCTTCGCCGGCCGCGAGCCTGACCCGGTCCGGCGGGCGCGGTGAGACAGCGGGCGTGCCAGTCAGCTCCGGGGATCCTGGCCCTGCCCGGCGTGCGCAGCCCGGCTGCGCGTCCGCTGGCTGGGGCACGTAGCCGCCCGGTTGCTCCGCTGAACGGGGCTGCTCAGCCGGGCTCGCCGGGCTGGCCAGCCGGGCCGGGTGCCTGCGCCCGGGACGTGCCCGCGGTGTCGTCCCGGGCGGTCCCGGCCTCCCGGGATTCCCCGGCTTCCTGGGCGGCGCGCTCCTTCTCGGCGATGATCGAGGTCCGGACCGAGCCGGCGATGATGAACACCAGGATGCCCAGCGCTAGCCACAGCGAGTATTTCGCGAACTCGTCGAGCAGGGCGACCGCCGGCTGGCCGATGTACCAGCCCAGCGTGAAGTAGGTGACCTGGGCGATCGTGGCGAAGACCAGATCGATGCCCAGGAAGGTGCGCAGCTTCGTCCCCGAAGCGCCCAGCACGGCGTAGATGATCGCCGCCGGGACCGGCACGAACGGGATATAGGTCAGCCCGATCGCCGGGATCATGTATGTGCGGGCCAGCTGCTCGGCGCGTTCGGCGCGGCGGATGCTGCGCTTGGTCTGGCCGGCCATGGCCTTGATGAACCACTCGCCCCACAGTTTGCCGGCCCACCAGTAGACCGGGTCGAACTTGACGATGCTGAGGATGCCGGCGATCAGCGGCACCGCGATCGCCAGCGGGAGCGGCATCCCGGCCGATCCGGTGGCGGCCAGCGCCCCGCAGGCCACCATGCCGGTGCGGGAGCCGGTCAGGGCCACGATCGCCAGCGGCGCCCAGGTGAGGATCACCGGCCGGGCGGGAAGCATGATGAGCCCGAAGATGGTCACCCCGACGATGAGCGCCAGGCAGATGCGATCATTGCGCCCGAAGACGGTCCCCTCCGGCCACAGCTGGCCGCCGGCGCCCCTGGCCCAGGATGCGGCGGGCTTGCGCGGGCCGGGGTCGCTGCTCTGCTCAGGCATGGTGGCATCGCTCACCCTCCGACGGTAGGGCACCGCTACCGGATCACGCGAACGCTCATGACGTTTTACGCGTCTGACACGAGAACCTGACCAGGAGCGATGATTCGTGGGTTACCGTCGGAGGGGTGTTAGTCGAATGGTGGAGCATCATCCCGTTTGCCCTGATGCTGCTCAGTATCGCGATCTTCCCTCTCATCCCGGCGGCCGCGCACCACTGGGAGCGGCCCCGCAACCAGCTCGTGCTCGCGCTGGTGCTGGGGGTGCCGGTGGCGGCGTGGTTCATCTTCGGCGGGGACGCCACCGCAGTGGTGCACGCCCTCGTCGAGTACGTCCAGTTCATCGCCCTGCTGGGCGCGCTGTTCGTGGTCGCCGGCGGTATCTACCTGCGCGGTGACCTGGCCGCCCGGCCGCTGACGAACACGGCCTTCCTGGCCGTGGGCGGCGTGCTGGCCTCGTTCATCGGCACCACCGGGGCGGCCATGCTGCTCATCCGCCCGATCCTCAGCACCAACTCCGAGCGCAGGCACAAGGCGCACACGGTGATCTTCACCATCCTCATCGTGGCCAATTGCGGCGGCCTGCTCACCCCCCTGGGCGATCCGCCGCTGTTCCTGGGGTTCCTGCGCGGGGTGCCGTTCACCTGGACGATGCATCTCCTGCCCGAATGGCTGTTCGTCAACGTCTGCCTGCTGGCGACCTACTTCCTGCTCGACTCGCGCGCGTACGCCCGTGAGTCGCCGGCCGACATCGCCGTCGACGAGGTGCACAAGCAGCCGCTGGGCATCGACGGCAAACTCAACTTCGCGTGGTTCGCGTGCGTCATCGCGGCGGTCGCCTTCCTCCCCTCGATCGACATGCACGCCATCGAGGAGGGGCACGCGGCCTGGACCGCTTACGTTCCCTGGCGCGAGATCGTCATGGTGGCCGCGGCGACCGCCTCGTACCGCCTCACCCCCGGGTCGATCCGGTTCGGCCGGAACGAGTTCACCTGGGCGCCTATCCAGGAAGTGGCGGCCCTGTTCACCGGGATCTTCCTCACCATGATCCCGGCGCTGAAGTACCTGGCCCAGGTGGCGCCGTCGCTGCCGCTGAACAAGAGCACGTTCTTCATCTTCACCGGCGGGCTGTCCTCGGTGCTCGATAACGCCCCCACGTACGTGACGTTCTTCGAGATGGCTGCCCAGCTGCCCGGTGCCGACCGGATCGGCAACGCCCCGGGCGTGCCGGCGGTGTACCTGGTGTCGATCAGCCTGGGGGCGGTGTTCTGCGGCGCGATCACCTACATCGGTAACGGGCCCAACTTCATGGTGAAATCCGTCGCTGAGAAGTCGGGCGTGCCGATGCCGTCCTTCGGCGGGTACGTCGTGTGGACCTTCCGGTACCTGGTCCCGATCCTGGCGGGCATGGTGCTCATCTTCATCGAGGGCGGTCTGCTCCTCTCCGTGCTCGGCGTGGTGATCGCGGCGGCCTCGGTCGCGCTTTCCGGCCTCCCGGGCGGCCGTTCGGGCACGGGGGCGGCCGTCTCCGGCGGGGAGGGGTAGCCCGCCCGGCGCGGATGGCATGCGAACGGCCGGGAGGGAGCCCGCTGCGGGGTTCCCTCCCGGCCGTTGAACTGCGGGGTGGTTACAGCGCGTGCCGGATCCGCCTGCCGCGCCCGGCGTGGCGCAGCGCGCTGCGGGCGGCGGACTCGTCGACGAACGACTGGAACCGCACGAAGCGGTTCTCGATGCTGGTGCTGCGCTCGACTCCGGCCGGGGGGTCGCTGAGCACGTCGAGGTGGCTGCCGTCCAGGGCGGTCACGCACACGAGCAGCTCGCCTTCGGTGTAGCCGTCCCGGGTGGCCCGGACGGTGGCGGTGAAGGGGCGGTCCCGGATGAGCCGCTGGTACATGATCCACCGGGAGTGATGCGGGTCGGCGCGTAGCACCCCGTCGTCGTGACAGGGCATGCCGATGTCACTGGAGCAGATCGCGCAGGACACCCGCTGGGCGAGGTCGTGAGGCCCTAGATACAGGGAGCCGGTTGTGCTGGCTGCCATCGAACCTTCTTCCGGAGTCGTCCAGTGGCCCCGGTCGAGGCCACCGCCCCCGATCACCGTGTGGCCGGACACACCGGGCCACTCTTTTATGTCTACACGATGTATCTGGCTGAACCTGGGCCCTGCGGGACTAGGTTCGGTCAAGAGCGTAAGGAGTCGGTCAGATTATCGGTTGAACTGCTCGTTTGTCGCGAGATGTCTTAGGTGAGGAGAAGTGTACGAACTTTCCTGTGCGCTGCCTATGTCAGCGTGGCGAGGGTTGCGTGCATCGTGAACCCGGTGACCTGGGGGTAATCGGTTCCGACTGCTGAGGTGCTTCGCCCTGTGCCGGGCCCGGGCGTGAGCCACCATGAGAGCATCCGCCGTCGGGCGGGAGGCTCACGAGATTAAGGAGGCCCCCATGTCGGTCCGAGAAGTAATGGACCCGTTCGTCGACCGCGCTGCCGATCTGGCGCGGCGATGGGCGGACGCGACGAAGGAGGGCAATACCCGGCAGGAAGCCGCGACCACCGCGCAGATCGGGGCTCTCGTGCGGGACGCGGAAGGCCTGGACCTGGCCGTCCGGTTCGTTGACCGGGTCGCCCGCCCCGAGGACACCGGGGTCGCGGCCAAGGAGCTGACCACCCTGGGCACCGGCGCCGCTGGCTTCCTCGCCCCCAGCGACCGGGTCCTCCTCGGGCTGGGCTCGGCGGCGGCCCGGGCGATGCCCGGCGTAGTCGTGCCCGCCGCCCGGATGCGGCTGCGCCAGATGATCGGCCACCTCGTCGTCGACGCGCGCGATCCCGCCCTGGGCAAGCACCTGGCCAAGGCCCGCCAGGACGGCTTCCGGATGAACGTCAACCTGCTCGGCGAGGCCGTGCTCGGCGAAACCGAGGCGATGAGCCGCACCGCCCGGGTAGCGGCCCTGCTGTCCCGTCCCGACGTCGACTACGTCTCCATCAAGGTCAGCTCGCTGGTTTCCCAGATCGTCACGTGGGACCACGAGGGCACCGTGCAGCGCTGCCTGGAGCGGCTCCGCCCGCTGTACCGCGTGGCGGCGCAGGCCAGCCCGCACAAGTTCGTCAACCTCGACATGGAGGAGTACCGCGACCTCGACCTGACCATCGAGCTGTTCGAGCGGATCCTGTCCGAGGAGGAGTTCAAGGACCTCGAGGCCGGCATCGTCTTGCAGGCCTACCTGCCGGACGCCCTGCCCGCCCTGGAGCGGCTGATCGGCTTCGCCCGCCGCCGCCGCGCGGCCGGGGGAGCGGGCATCAAGGTGCGCCTGGTCAAGGGCGCCAACCTGGCGATGGAGCAGGTCGAGGCCGCTATCCACGGCTGGGAGCAGGCCCCCTACGACAGCAAGCACGACGTCGACGCCAACTACCTGCGCTGCATCGAGCGGGCCCTGCGCCCCGACGCCGCCGGATCGTTCGACGGCGGCGCCCCCGCGGTGCGGCTCGGGGTCGCCAGCCACAACCTGTACAACGTCGCGCTGGCGCACCTGCTGGCCACCGACCGCGGCGTCGCCGGCAGCCTCGACGTCGAGATGCTGCAGGGCATGGCCCCCTCGCAGGCCCGCGCGGTCAAGGCCGACGTCGGCACGGTGCTGCTGTACACCCCCGTGGTCGCCCCGGCCGACTTCGACGTGGCCGTCTCCTACCTCATCCGGCGCCTGGAAGAGAACGCCGGGCCGGAGAACTTCCTGCACGCGACCTTCTCCGAGGCGCTCAAGGACAGCGGACGCGGACACGGCGGGCACGGCGGCAGCGCGATGGACACCGAGGAGGCGCGCTTCCGCGCCGCAGTGGCCGCCACCGACGACATCTTCATCGGGGCGCGCCGCACGACCGCGCGGCCCCCGGTCGGGGACGTCTTCGCGAACACCCCCGACTCCGACCCGTCGCTGGCGGCGACCCGGGAGTGGGGCCGCCAGGTGCTCGCCGCCACCCCGGCCCCGCTGACCTCCCCGGTGCTGGCCGACGAGGGCCAGGTCGCCGACGCGGTCGCGCGCGGCCTCGCCGCCGGCCAGGAGTGGCTGGCCCGCCCGGTGGACGAGCGGGCCGGGCTGCTGCGCGAGGCGGCCCGCCAGCTGGAGGCCCGGCGCGGCGAGCTGCTCACGGTCATGGCGGCCGAGGGCGGTAAGACCCTGGCCCAGTCCGACCCGGAGGTCTCTGAGGCGATCGACTTCGCCCGGTACTACGCCGATTCGGCGCTGGACGTGACCGGCGGGCTGTGCACCGACGGCGCCCGGTTCGAGCCGAGCCCGCTGGTGCTGGTCACCCCGCCGTGGAACTTCCCGGTGGCGATCCCGATCGGCGGGGTGCTGGCCGCGCTGGCAGCCGGCTCGGCGGTGATCATCAAGCCGGCCCACCCCACTCCCGGCTGCGTCGAGGTGGCCGCCGAGGCGCTGTGGGCGGCGGGCGTGCCGCGTGACCTGCTGCAGGTGGTGCGGACCGGTGACCGTAAGGTCGCCCGGGCGCTGGTGGCTCACCCGCAGATCGGCACCGTCATCCTCACCGGGTCGAGCGAGACCGCCCGGATGTTCGCCAAGTGGCGCTGCGACCGTCCCGGCGGGGCCCGGGTGTACGGCGAGACCTCGGGCAAGAACTCGATCATCGTCACCCCCGCCGCCGACCTGGACCTGGCGGTCGCCGACGTGGTCACCTCCGCGTTCGGGCATGCCGGGCAGAAATGCTCGGCGGCCTCGCTGGTGATCCTGGTCGGCTCGGTGGGCACCTCGGAGCGGTTCAAGCGGCAGCTGATCGACGCGACCGCGTCGGTGAAGGTGGGCTGGCCGGGCGATATCTCCGCCACGATGGGGCCGGTCATCGAGGAACCCGAGGGCAAGCTGCGCCGGGCGCTGACCACGCTGGAGCCGGGCGAGACGTGGCTGGTGCAGCCGCGCCAGCTGGACGACACCGGCCGGCTGTGGTCCCCGGGCCTGAAGGACGGGGTCACCCCGGGGTCGTTCTTCCACCTGACCGAGGTGTTCGGGCCGGTGCTGGGCATCATGCGGGCGCACACCCTCGATGAGGCCATCGACCTGGCCAACGCCGTCGATTTCGGGCTCACCAGCGGGCTGCACAGCCTGGACGAGGAGGAGATCGAGCGCTGGCTGGAGCGGATCGAGGCCGGCAACGCCTACGTCAACCGGCACATCACGGGCGCGATCGTGCGGCGGCAGAGCTTCGGCGGCTGGAAGGAATCGTCGGTGGGCCCCGGCGCCAAGGCGGGCGGGCCGAACTACGTCGCCCAGCTGGGGCGGTGGGTGCCCGACGGCGAGCCCTCCCGGGTCGCCAAGCCTGGCCCGGCGGTGCGGCGGCTGTTGCGTAATCTGCTGCCACTGCTGGCCGAGCGTCCCGACCGGGCCTGGGTCCGGGCCGCGGCGGGCAGCGACGCATACGCCTGGGAGCAGGAGTTCTCGCGCAGCTTCGACGAATCCGCTCTGGTGGTCGAGTCGAACGTGTTCCGGTACCTGCCCGCGCCGGTGGTGTGGGTGCGAACCGGGCCGACGGCGCGCACCAATGAGCTGATCCGGCTGGTGCTCGGGGCCGCCTGCACCGGCACCGAGGTGCGGCTCAGCCTGCACCCGGCGACCAGCGCCACCCTGAAGTCCCTGGCTGAGAGCTCCGATGAGGCCAAGGCCGCGTTCGAGCTGCTCAGCGGCTACGTCGACCGTTCCGAGACGGACGAGGACTTCATCGCCCGGATCGACCGGGGCGATGTCGCCGGGCGGCTGCGGCTGGTGCGGGTCACGCCGGAGGCGTCCCAGGTGCTCTACGAGGAGGCGGCCGCGGGCGGTATCACCGTGTTCGACGGGCCGATGCTGGCCAACGGGCGCCGCGAGCTGCTGCTGTTCCTGCGCGAGCAGGCCATCAGCCGCACCATGCACCGCTTCGGCCACCTGCAGCACTCCGCGAGCTGAGCCGGGTGCCGGCCCGCCCGTCGTGACGTCAGTGAGCCGGCGCGCCTGATCCCCCCCGGGGGCGTGTTCTCTCCGGGCGCGCGGAAGCTGGCACGGTAAACGCCCCGCCCCCGGTCCCCTCGTCAGGGGCCGGCGGCGGGGCGTCGTCACCTCCAGGCCGGCTAGCGGCGCAGGCAGGCGGGCCGGGCCCTCACCGGGCGAGCTCACCGGTGCGGTGCCGCTCCAGGTAGCTTTTCATCTCCCCGATGACCACCCCGGACAGCAGCAGCACGGCGATGAGGTTCGGGATCGCCATGAGGCCGTTGAGGGTGTCGGCCAGGTCCCATACCGTGTGCAGGCCGCCGACCGAGCCGACGAACACCGCCGCGACGAAGACGATCCGGTAGACGAGGATGGCGGTCGTGGTCTTGCCGGTGTTCCGGAAGAGGTATTCCAGGGACTTCTCCCCGTAGTAGGACCAGCCGAGGATCGTGGAGTAGGCGAACAGCGCCAGCCCGATGGTGAGCCCGACGCCGCCGAAGGTTCCCGGCAGCCCGTGGTTGAACGCCGCGATAGTCAGCGCCGCGCCCGTCTGGGTGCCCTGCCAGACGCCGGTGGTCATGATGACGAGGGCGGTCATCGTGCAGATGACGATCGTGTCGACGAACACCTCGAAGATGCCCCACAGTCCCTGCTCGACAGGCTCCCTGGCGTTCGAGGCGGCGTGCGCGATCGGGGCCGAGCCCAGCCCGGCCTCGTTGGAGAAGACGCCGCGGGCCACGCCCATCCGGATGGCGCTGACGATCGTGTACCCGGCCGCGCCGCCGAAGGCTGCCTCCGGGTTGAAGGCGGCGTGCACGATGAGGGACAGGGACGGGAGCAGCTCGCCGATGTTGATGGCGAGCAGGACCAGGGAGAGCAGCACGTAGAAGACGGCCATGAACGGCACGAGCCGCTCGGTGACCCGGGCGATGCTCTTGATCCCGCCGAGGATCACGACGGCCGTCAGCACCACGAGGACCAGGCCCATCACGGCCGGGCTGATGCCGAAGCTGCTCTCGAAGGCGGTCGCGACGGAGTTGGCCTGGGTCATGTTGCCGATCCCGAACGTCGCCAGGGTGGCGAACACCGCGAACACGGCGGCCAGCCACGGCTGGCGCAGGCCGTTCTTGATGTAGTACATCGGGCCGCCGGCGTACTGTCCCTGCGCGTTGGTCTCGCGGTATTTCAGCGCCAGGACGATCTCGGCGAATTTCGTCATCATCCCGAAGAACGCGCTCACCCACATCCAGAACACGGCACCGGGGCCGCCTACGGTGATCGCGGTGGCGACCCCGACGATGTTGCCGGTGCCGACCGTGCTCGCCAGCGCTGTCGATACAGCCTGGAACGGGCTGATGTTGCGCTCGTCGGCTTTCCGGGACCGCCCCCCGAGGACCAGGGCGATCGTGTTCCGCATGGCGAACCCGAACTTGCGCACCTGGAAGAACCGGGCCCGGAACGTGAGGAATACCCCCGTGCCGACGAGGGCGACGAGCATGGGCGGGCCCCATACGAATTCATTGACTAGCTTGTTCGCAGCCAGGAACCAGTCCATGGTCACCAACTCCTCATCACTTGGGGAGGCCGAACGGTCGGGTTGCGTTCTAGAACGCCCGGTTTCCCCCGTGATCAGCATGGCAGCGCCGTGCCGGGCGTCCGGGGTCCGACCGGGCGTGGGCAAGCCTACGCCCGGCCAGCATCCGGTCAGCCCCGCATTGACAGGTGTCTCATTCAGGTGCCGGCCTGCCCGGCAGGACCCCGGTTCGCCTGGGCTGCGGAATCCTTCGCGACCCAGGGGCCGGCCCGCTCGGGCCGCTGCCCGGTCGTGCCCGGCGAGGTCAGAACGGGACGCCGCACTGGAGGATGACGTTGGCGTACGGGGTGGCCTCGCCGGTGCGGATGGCGAAGGCGGCACCGGTGATCATGCGCTTGAGTTCCTCGTGCGAGGTGAGCACGCGCCGTCCCAGCCCGGCCGCGCGGGCCCCGAGCCAGGCCCCGGCCTGCCCGGGCAGGGATTCCCGGGCGATGATGTGCTCCTCGACCACGATCTCGGCCAGCACCGCGTCGAGCACCACCGGGAACGGCAGCTGCCCGGGCATCAGGGCCAGGTCGACGACCGGCACGCATCGGGGCACCGGCAGCCCCAGGTCACCGATGACGATCCGGTCCGCGTGCCCCAGCAGGGCGATCTGGCGGGACAGCTCGGCGTGCGCGATTCCCTTGCGCTTCATGGGCGCTCCGTCCAGTCGTAGGACTCCTGGGCGCCGTGCCCGCGCACTGACCGGGAAGCGGCCGCGTTCCCGCGCGCGGCCGCGTCGAGCAGGCCGTGACCGGCCGCGAGGGCGGCGGCGAGGGTGCCGGTGAAGCAGTCGCCCGCGCCGGTGGTGTCCACGACCTGGGCCTGCTCACCCGGGCAGTGGTGCACCTGCCCGCCTGCGGCGGTTACCGCCCCGGCACCGCCCAGGGTGATCACGACTGAGGCCACGCCGTGTTCCCGCAGCGACCGGGCCAGGGCGGCGGCCTCCCCGGGGGTGAGCTCGTCGCTGCCGGCCGCGCCCGCTGAGGCGGATGCCGCTGAGGCAGCGTCCGGGGCGGTGAGGATGGCCGCGGCGGCGCGCGCCTCGTGCTCGTTGACGACCAGCGGGTCGGCCTGGCGCAGGACGCCCGGTGACAGGGGCACCACCGGTGCGAGGTTGACGATCAGCCGGGCACCGGCGCGGGCGCACACGGCAGCGGTCTCCTCGATGGCCGGCAGCGGTATCTCCCCCTGGACGACTACGACGTCACCGGCGGTGATCCCGGCTCCGGCCACGTCGGCAGGCGACACCTCGGCGTTCGCGCCCGGGATGACGACGATCGAGTTCTCGCCCGAATCGGCCACGGTGATCAGCGCGAGGCCAGTGGGGGTCCCCGGCACCGTGCGCACCCGGGTCACGTCGGCCCCGGCGCGCCGGAGCAGCGATAGCCCGGTCGCGGCCGGGGCGTCGTCGCCGACGCAGCCGACCATGACGGTGGCCGCGCCGGCGAGGGCCGCCGCCACCGCCTGGTTGGCGCCCTTACCGCCCGGGCGGGTGGAGCCGTCGCTGCCGAGCAGGGTCTCTCCCGGTCCGGGGTGGCGGGGCACCCGGGCGAACAGGTCCACGTTGACCGATCCGGCTACGACCACCCGTCCCGCCGCGGGCCCGGCAGCGCGGCTCACTTGAGGAACCCGGCGACGTTGTCCTTGGTGACGGCCTTGACCGGTACCGGGATGGTGCTGTTCACCGCCTCGCCGGAGGCGGCCTTCAGAGCCGTCTCCACGGCGATCCTGCCCAGTTCCCCGGGCTGCTGGGCGATAGTGCCGGCCATGGTGCCGGCCTGGATGGCCTTGAGCGCATCGGCGGTGCCATCGAAGCCGAAGACCTTGACGTCCTTGCCCGCGCGGGCGCCCAGTGCCTGCACCGCGCCGAGGGCCATCTCGTCATTCTCGGCGAAGATGCCGGTGACGCCGGAGTTGGCTTGCAGCAGGTTGGTGGCCACATTCAGGCCCTGGGTGCGGTCGAAGTAGGCCGGCTGCTGGGCGGCGACCGTGATCCCGGCGGAGGCCAGGCCCGCGGTGAACCCCTGGCCGCGGTCACGGGAGGCGGACGTACCGGGTACGCCCTGGAGGGTGATGACCTTGCCGGAGCCGCCCATGGCCTTGCCGAGGGTCTCGGCGGCGAGCTTGCCGCCTTGCACGTTGTCGCTGCTGACCAGGGAAGAGACCTCGGCCCCGTTGACGGCGCGGTCAACTGCGACGACGGGGATCCTGGCGGTGAGGGCGGGGAGGACCGCCGGGCCGGCGGCGTCGGAGTCGACCGGGTTGATGATGATGGCCGAGGCCTGCCGGGTGACGGCGTCGGCGATCTGGTTGGCCTGGGTGGCGGCGTCGTTCTGGGCGTCGACGATGTTCAAGGTGGCCCCGGCGGCGGTGGCGGCCGCCTGGGCGCCGTCGCGCAGATCCACGAAGAACGGGTTGTTCAGGGTGGAAACGGCCAGGGTGATGGTCTTGCCGGAGCCGCTGGCGGCGCTGGCATCGGAGGTGGCCGCAGCCCCCGAAGGACCCCGGTTGCAGGCCGCCAGGCCGGTGGCCAGGGCAGCGGCGGTGACAGCGGTGGCGACGGTGCGCACGGTGCCGGACATGGGCTTTCTCCTCATCGTGATGGGTAGGTAATCCGTAGCTGGGGTCAGCGGCGGGAGCGGAGGGCGTCGATGCCGACCGCGGCCGCGATGACCAGGCCGATGACTACCTGCTGCCAGAACGCGGTGACGTTGAGCAGGTTCAGGCCATTGCGGATGACGGCGAGGATGAGCGCCCCGATGAGGGTGCCGGTGGCCTTGCCTGATCCGCCGGCCAGGCTCGCCCCGCCGATGACGACCGCGGCGATGGCGTCGAGTTCGTACCCGGCGCCGGCCTGGGGCTGGGCGGAGGCGAGCCGCCCGGCGAGGACGAGCCCGGCCACTCCGGCGAACAGCCCGGAGAGGGCGTACACGGCTGCGAGGGTGCGCTTGACGGGCAGGCCGGCCAGGCGGGCGGCTTCCTCGTTGCCGCCGATGGCGTACAGCGAACGGCCGAACACGGTGCGGTTCAGCACGAACGCGGTGACGGCCCAGGCGATCACCAGCACGACGACGGGCACCGGGACCGGTCCGAGGCTGCCTCCGAGGAACGACACCTCGGGGGGCATCTCGATGGGGCGGCCCCCGGAGACCACCAGGGCCAGCCCGCGGGCGATGGAGAGCATCGCGAGGGTGGCGATGAACGCGGGGAGCTTGCCGTAGGCGATCGCCACCCCGCAGGCCAGCCCGGCGATCAGGCCGGTGACGGGCGCGGCGAGGAGGGCGACGGGGCCGGGCAGTCCCGCCGTGGCGACCAGCCAGCCGGCGGTGATCGAGGACAGCGCGGCCACCGATCCGACGGACAGGTCGATTCCCGCGGTGATGATGGCGAACGTCAGCCCGAACGCGAGCACGGCCACGACGGCGGCCTGCACGCCCACGTTGAGCAGGTTCGGGATGGTCAGGAACGCCGGGGTGGCGATGAACATGACCAGGCACACGAGCGCGAGGCCAGCCAGGGCGCCGTTGCCGGCCAGCCATCTGGTCAGCGCCTGGCGGAGCGGCCGCGCCCGCCGGGGCGCGTCCTGCCTCGCGGTGGCAGCGGGTTCAGCGGGCACGGGACGACTCGACCTCCTTGACGGCCAGCGACATGACCGCATCCTGGGTGGCTTCCCCGGCGGGGAGCTCCCCGGCGATGCGGCCGTGCGCCATGACGAGGACGCGGTCGCTCATGCCGATGACTTCGGGCAGGTCACTGGAGGCGAGCAGCATGCCCCCGCCCTGCTGGGTGATGGTGTTGATGAGCTCGTAGATCTCGACCTTGGCGCCCACGTCGACGCCGCGCGTGGGCTCGTCGAGCAGGAGCACCTTCGAGCCGGCCATGAACCAGCGCCCGAAGACGACTTTCTGCTGGTTACCGCCGGAGAGGCCGCTGACCTGCTGTCCGGGGGAGGCCATCCGGATGCGCAGGCGCGCGGCGACGTCCCCGGCGCGGCGGCGCTGCCCGGCGAGGTCGGCCAGCCCGAATCGCCCGGTGGGGTACAAGGTGGCGTAGCCGAGGTTCTCCTGCACCGACGCGCCGGGCACGAGCCCGGACGCGGCACGGTCCTCGGGCACCATGCCGGCCCCGGCGGCCACGGCGGCGGTCACGTTCCCCTTCGGGAGCCGCTTCCCGCGCACGGTGACGGTGCCGGCTGAGTACGGGGCGGCTCCGGCGATGGCGCGGAGCACCTCGGTGCGCCCGGCGCCCATGAGGCCGGCGATCCCGGTCACCTCCCCGGCGCGCACGCTCAGCGAGATGTCCTCGAATGCTCCCGGGCTGGTGAGCCCGTCGACGCGCAGCAGTTCCCCGCCGTAGCTGGGGCGGCGCCGGGGGTACAGGTCGTCGATGGTGCGCCCCACCATGAGGCGCACCAGCTCGGCCTCCCCGGCCCCGGCCGGCACGGTGCCGGCGGCGGTGCCGTCGCGCAGCACGGTGATCCGGTCGCCGATCTCCTCGATCTCGTCGAGGTGGTGGCTGATGAACACCAGGCCGGCCCCGGCGGCGCGCAGTTCCCGCATGACGTTGAAGAGCACGCCGGTCTCGGCCCGGGTGAGGGCGGCGGTGGGCTCGTCGAGGATGAGGAGGCGGGCGTTGAGGGCCAGGGCCCTGGCGATGGCGGTCATCTGCCGCCGCGCCACCCCCAGGGAGCTGACGGGCTGGTCGACGTCGATGTCCAGGCCGATGCGGGCGACGGCGTCCCGGGCGTACTGCCGGACTGCGCGGCGGCGCACGAGCCCGAACCGGCCGGGGGTGCGCCCGAGGGTGAGGTTCTCGGCCACGGACAGGCTGGGCACGAGGTTGAGTTCCTGGTGGATGACCGCGATCCCCAGGGCTTCGGCGGCACGCGTATCGGGGATGCGTACCTCGTTGCCGTCCATGAGGATCCGGCCTTCGTCGGGGGCGTGCACCCCGGCGATCATCCGGATGAGCGTGGATTTCCCGGCGCCGTTCTCGCCGAGGAGGACGTGCACCTCGCCCCGGCGGACGTCGAAGTCGACGTCGTGCACGGCCCGGAC
>CAMCQD010000006.1 GCA_945876925.1 uncultured Dermatophilus sp. | reverse complement strand
CACCCCCATAGCCGTGACGCCCGGAGCTAGCCGTAACCCCCGGAGCGCCGGACCGTCCCGGGCTAGCCGGCGGAGGCGGCCGGGGCTGCGGTCCGGGCCTCCTGAGTCGCCTGGGTCGCCGTCGGCTGGGCGGAGGACCCGGCCTCGCCGGAGCCGTCCTGGGAGGTGGCGGCCGGCTCGCTGGGAGCCGGGGACTCCGCAGCAGCGCTCTGGTCATCGCCGGCTGCGGTGGCCTCACTCGTGGCACTCTGCCCGGAATCCTGGCCGGGTTCCCCGGTTGCCGCCGGGCCGGGCACGCCCGCCGAGGGGGCCTGCGTGGCCTCCGGCGAGGGGACGGAGGTGGGGGCCGGGCCGGCACCGGCGAAGGAGCTGATCGAGGTGCCGCCGGAGGTCTGCGACCCGGAGACGGTGGCCGACACCGGACGGCCGGTGAGCACTTCGAACGCGGTGATCACGGCGATCGCGAACACGAACACGGCAGCCGCGCTCAGCCATACCCGCCGGGGCACGGTCCGCAGGGCGAGCCAGAGCCCGGAGAGGAAACCCCGCCGCGTATCGACGACGAGCACGTCCCCGCCCGGCCCCCGGTGAGCCGGGGAGGCCTCCAGCCTGGTGGTCTCCGGGGTCGCGGCGAGCCGGGCCGTGGCCGGCTGGTAGGTCGCGGTGGCCGATTGCGTTCCCGGCAGGGGCGTCCCGGACTGGCCGTGCCCCGCAGCCTGGATCCCGCTGCTGATCCTGGAGTGCGCCGATTTCATCGACTGGGTGTAAATCGCGGCCCCCGCGGTGGACACGACCGAGCCGAGCGCCGCCCCGGTCAGGGTGCCGGCCACGCCCAGGTATGAGGAGACGACAGCGGAGCTGATAGCGGCCAGCGCGCCACCGGCCAGCTGGTAGGGCGAGAGCCCGAAGAAGGGCTGCCGCTCAGGCGGTTCGGCGCGATCGTGCGCGGCGGACCTGGACATGGTGCGGGTCATCGGTTCCTTTCCGTGTGCAGCGCAGGCACCACGTGCGCGCTCCCCCTCCGGGGCGCTTCCCGGGCGCCTGCCCTTAGCCAACGGTAAGAACGCCCGCTGCCTGCCTCAACGCGCGGAAGTGCGCACGCCCGCGTCCCCGCTGGCATCGCCGGCTAGGTGACCAGGACGTCTGTACTCCCCGCTGCCCGGGTGTGCCCTCGGTGACAGTCACGATGTGAGACTAAGCAGCGTAGCGGCCGCGCGCCGGGTCCCGCCGCGCGGCCGCAGCCCTCAGCGCGCCCCGGCGACGTCAGCGTCGCGGGCGGCCCGCTTGCGGTCCTCGATGTCCTGCATCTTGCCGCGGGTCCACGGCACGAGCGCGAACAGCACCCCGGAGATGACCAGGGTCACCACCCCCAGGACGAGGTAGAAGGTGCTGTCCGGCAGGTCGGCCATGAGCTTGATGCTCTGGGCCGCGATGGCCTGCCCGGCTGAGATCGACAGGAACCACAGCGCCATCGCCTGGCTGGCGAACGCCCGCGGGGCCAGCAGCGTCGTCGCCGACAGCCCCACCGGGGACAGGAACAGCTCACCGACGGTCTGGATGATGAAGATGAGCCCGAGCAGGTAGAACGGCGCCCGGTTAGCCCCGCCCTCGACGCTGTACGTCGCGAACGCGGCCGACATCATCAGCGCCGACAGCCCGATGATGAGCACCGCGATGGCGAATTTGGCAGGCGTGGTGGGGAAGCGCCCGGCGCGCCGGGTCCACAGCCACCCGAAGAGCGGCGCCATGGTGATCACCGCGATCGGGTTGATCGACTGGTACCACTCGGGCAGGATCCAGCCGCCCAGGTCGGTGTTCTGCTCGGCGAAGGTGGCCATCTTGCCCGCTGCCTGCTCGAAGATCATGAAGAACAGCGCCGACCCGATCCACAGCGGGATGTAGGCCGCCAGGTGGCTGCGCTCGGCGGCGCTCACCCTGGGGCTGCGGAACATCACCGTGAAGTAGATGACCGGCGTGATGAGGCACACCAGGGAGATGGCGTCGATGGTGGCGCCGACCAGGTCGGCGTTCCAGCTGCGGGCGAGGAACACCACCGCCAGGAAGCCGGCCACCGCCCCGGCCAGGTACAGCCCCAGCCGCGAGCGCTCGCTGGGCTCCAGCGGGCTGGGGATGTCGTCCCCGGCTCCCCGCAGCCGTGCCTTACCGCGCACGAACAGCACCACGGCCAGGGCCATCCCGGCCGCTGCGGCCGAGAAGCCCGCGTGGTACCCGAAGGCTTCCTTGAGCGCCGCGACGACGAACGGGGAGAAGAACGAGCCGATGTTGATCGACATGTAGAAGATCTGGAATCCGCCGTCGCGCCGCGGATCATCGGTGTCGTAGAGGGAGCCGACGATAGCCGACAGGTTGGGCTTGAGCAGGCCGGTGCCCAGGGCCACCAGGGCGATGCCCAGCCAGGTGAACACCGCTCCGGGGATGGCCAGGCTCAGGTGCCCGGACATGATGACGACCCCGCCGTACAGCACCGACCGGCGGGCGCCGATGAGCCGGTCGGCGACCAGCCCGCCGACGACCGACAGCAGGTACACGCTCGCGCCGTAGATCGCCACGACCGATTGCGCGGTCTCCTTGGCGATTCCCAGGCCGCCGCTGGTGACGGCGTCGTACAGGTAGTAGACGAGGATGGCGCGCATGCCGTAGTAGGAGAAGCGCTCCCACATCTCGACGAAGAACAGGCTGGACAGGCCCGCTGGGTGGCCCAGGAAAGCGCGATCGTCGTGCGATGAGCCACCGCGGGTCGCGTCCGGCGCGGCGGTTGGGTTCCCGGTCATCAGGCTCCTCTAGTGACGGATGGGCCGCCCGCGGCGGCGGCGCCCCTCCGCTACCGGGAGGAAACGTTGGTCGGCAGGTTACCCGCACCTGGGCCCCCGCTGAGGCCGGGAACGTAAGTCGCGTTGTCCTGCGGGCCTCCCCGGGCGCCGGCGCGGCCCGGGAAGGCCCTCCCGGAGGCGGTACCCGGGCAGGCGCGCGAACCCGCCGGTCAGCGCCCGTCCCGGCGGCCAGCGCCCCGGCGCTGTTACCGGTGCGCAAGACGCTTGATCTGAATCGAGATACGCCACAAAGCTTCATGAACATTTCCACCTGGATGACGAACTAACCACCCCGTAACCGTCCGCTCAAGCAGGCAGCCTTGCATTTCGACACCGGCACGGCTCACCTTGGCGACGGCACCATCTACCTGTAGTAGCTGAGTCCTCTAGATAAAGAATTCTCCATCAGCATACCCCAAGCTCAGCGCGACGGGTGCACCCATTGACATCAGTCATGAGCATCCTCATAGTCCGATCCCCTGCACCGCAGCGACCATTCAGCCTCCCCATCTAAACACTGTTGGGAAAATTTCTGAATCTGCATTCGCGCCGATCAGAGCATCCGCGATCAACTAGAGACATTCGAGCTCATGCATGAGTCTGATCACCTGGGCCTTGGCACCGTCTCAGCGTGCGAGCACCCCCGAAGCCAGGATGCCCAGCGACACGTCCGTGAGCACGCACAACGCGTCATCGTGAGCATGAACACACCAACGAAAGATGCCGTACGCACCAGAGCACCCCCTCACCCGTTACGCTCGGTCGCGGTTTCGTTCGATCGGATGCGGAGGCACAACAGGCGATACCTCAACAGAGTCCACTCGGAGTACCACGCACGGACGCACTCGGGGAGCATCAACGTGGATACCTTCCAGTACGCCGATCCCGGATCCACCGGCCAGCAGTCGGCAGCGGAAAACCGCCGCACCGGGCGGATATACATTGGCTCGCTCGAGGGACGATCGTTCCTCGGCGCCAGCCGGAGCCTTTTGCCCAGGGTGAGGGCAGAGGACTATCGAATCCTCACTGTCACCCAGCACGCTACCAACCATGGCGAGGTCCGTATCGGAACTCTCAGCCCGACAGGAACAGCATCCACCGAGACCCACACCGTGCCTTTAGGCTCACTGGGTGCTCATATCGAGCAGCAGGACCCTGGCGCGGTCGCATTACTCCTCACACCCGAGGTGCTACCCTCCGACCCGGTCAACCTGTATCGCAAGGACCCAGCCCCCACACTTCACCAAGCTGTGATCTGCTGGATAGCTATCGGCATGGATGTCGGCCTAGTCGCTCCCGACCAGGCCTTGCGTGATCGGGCACTGGTCCAGTTCGCCGAGCTGAGCCCCGTTCTGGAAGCGCACACTCCCGACGCAACTCCAGGCGCGCGGGCGCTCATCACCCAAGCGCTCGGTGACGCTGGCCACGAGCATACGTCCGTAGCCGAGGCCGCACTGGGTGACTCTGTAGCACTGGCGCTGCTTTTCAGCCAGGCCTTGCGCCCGTGGCGGAGCTGCGCGTCCATCCCCGGAGAGGCTGTGGCCGAAGCCCTGGCTATTGCATTCGCGCGGGCTGCCGCCGCGCTGTGCAGCGGTGAAGGCGATCTTGCCGTGGCCACCGTGCTCAGCTGCGGCGTGGCAGCCGGAGCAGTAATCGAAGCAGCTCCGAGCATTGGGGTCACCCCGCATCGCGCCGCCACCCTGCGCGATGCTCTGCTCGACGTCGGCTTGGGCGGGACCGCAGATGATCCGACAGTCGCCAAGCGGCTAGGAGCAGGCTTACGCCGCCTGCTGCCACAACCTGAATATACCGCTATGATCCAGCGCACCGGATGCCTACTACACCGGTCTGAGACCGACCCGCGAACCATATTAAAGGTCCTAACCGCAGTACGCAGCACATCTCCGGATGACTTGTGCGGTCTCATCGCCGACACAGTGCACATACTGCCGCCTTCGCGTCAGCATGAGACCCTCCTGCGACTGCTACCGCTACTGTCCGACCCGGGTCCGGATCCCATCGGTGAAGTAGCGGCGGCGGTTAGTGGACATATGGCAGCGCTACGACCCGTACTAATTGCCGCAGCTGAACACTCAGGACGAACAGACCCACTCAAGCACTCATCCTGGCTGGTTAGTTTAGAGCATCCCGGCCCGGCTACCTGCTGGGCAGAACGGACGCTGCGTCGGGTACCCGTGAACGATCCCCTGTGGACCAAGGCGGCACTTGTGTGGCAGCTGGCCGCTCGCTCCACTCACGAACCAACTAGCTTCGCCGACGCCGACGGCTGGCTACGCACTCAGGAAAATCTTCTAACACCCGAACACGCCCAGACTGTCGCTTCCATACGCGTCCTGATTACAGCGTTCACCGCCGACGCCGAAGAGGAAGCAGTCATACGCGTGGCCAAGCTCGTTGACGACCTCACTTTGAACGGCTGGGATGCCAGCATGGGTGACCTGATTGCCGCCGCTTGTTTGGCTGTAGACCAGATAGAGTCCGCCCATCGATGGAGCTGGCGGGTACGCGCACACAGTCGGGAAGACAGCGTCGAGCACGGGGCAGCACTGCTCATGAAGGGACTCTGCGAGTACCTGCACGACGACCTCGAGTGTGCCCATCAACATGCTTGCGCAGCTCAAGACATCCTCATTCAAAACGGAGCACTTGCCCTTGCATCAGTCGCGGAACTGGCCACTGAACTTACCGGGGAACAGCCAACCCCCAAACGGGCACCAATCCCCGGCAATGCACACGAAGCATTGGTCGCAGCTCACCACTACCTCGCGGTCGTACTCGCACTGGCCACTGAACCCGACCACCCGGAATCTCCGCAGAAATCAGCGCAACGGCAGGCGATCAACGTACTATTCGACGTCGGCCGCAGACTACGCGACACCGGTCTGGATAACCCCGGATTGCTTGGCTGGAGGAAACTGCTAGCACAGCTGTGCGAACAAGCAGGAGAAGGTGAGATAGCAGACTGCCTACGGGCAGATCTCACTCGCGCAGAGGAACGTTGGCGACGGCGCAACCCACATTCGGCACAGTTACGCCAGGAAAGGCGTCGGGAATTCCCCAGAACAACCAGGCACGCACATGACTTGACAGCCATACTGTCCGCATCTGAGTTGCGTGTCGTCGAGCGCGTAGTCGCCGGAGACACAAACACCGAGGCAGCCACGAATCTCTATCTCAGCAAACGCACCATAGACACCCATCTACGCAACATATACCGCCGACTCATATACCGCCGACTCGGCATTCGTTCACGCGAGGAACTCAAGATAATGGCATCCAACGGCAGGCTGAACTCTAAGGACGAAGCCAGAGAGATCTCCAAGGCCACCGCCGCATGAGCCACACCCGACACAGTGACGTGGCAGAGGGGCGTAGATGAGACTGCTTCCACCTACGCCCCTCTACAGGAGCTCTACCAACAGATAGCCCAGCAGAACCGTATGCCCTATTTCACACGTGGCCCGCGCCATTTGAAGGTGAACCCGGTCAGCACCGCGCTTACCAGAGTCCATCCGACGAGCATGATGACCACCATGGGAAGATCCCAGGCGCCGGTTGGCTCGGATGTTACTAGGTGATCCGGCAAGAACACGTAGCGCAGCCCCTTGGCCATCCATGCCAGTGGAAAAATTTGCCCCAGAAACTGCATGAAACCCGGCATCATTGACAACGGGAAGAAAATTCCCGAGATGAACTGCAAGATGATAAATGGCGGCGTCGTGACCGCCGCAGCTGAGCGGGCGTTTGGAATCATGGCAGTGTAGGCAATACCCAGCAGCGAACACGAAGAGACACCCAAAGCGATCACCCAGATGAAGGTGCCCCAGCGCACCGGATCGGCAGGAAGCTCGAACCCGAAGAGCAGCATCGCGATGACGACAAGCAAGACTATCTCCAGGATAGTCGTCACAACCGCTTTAACTATTGCACCGATGAAGTAGGCAGCCTTGGGCATGGGCGAACTAGCCAGCCGGCGGATTAGCCCACCCTCCCGGTCAAGTGCAATACTCGTCGCCAAAGATTGAAAGCACGTGCTCATCACTCCAGTGGCGATAATTCCTGGAATGAATATGTCGCGAACGCGCGAATCCTCTGGCAAGAAGTCGCCGCTAATGAATACCGCGCCGAAAATCACGAGCAAAAGCACTGGGAGTGCCATGGTGAAGACGAGGTTAGTCCGATTCCGGAAGAAAGCCAGCAACTCTACCCTGCTGCGCTCCTTCGATGCAATCCACAAACCAGGGAAATCGGCCTGCCCTCGGAGGTTTTGGGCGCCTTCGTGGAGATTCACATTTTCATTCGCCATCACTTTCGGCATATCACATCACCTTCCTGGAATCCTGAATGAGCGCCAGATAGGTATCCTCGAAGCTGGGTTCCGAAACACGTAGCGAGGGAACCTCTGACAATCCTCGACGCTCGGCCTCAGCTATAACTACTCGCAACAGCCGTGTCGGCTCGTCTGTAGTGTAGGTCGTGAACCCAGTCTCATCCGGCAAGGACTCGGCTAAGCAGTGGTCGATTCCGGGAATATCGGTCATGGCGAACCGCACGCGATAACGCCGCCCAACCGAGGCAGTGAGCTCCTCCAGCGTGCCCATCCGTAGCAACCGTCCGCCAGCGATGACGCAGGCGCGTTCAGCGAGGGCTTCGACCTCATCGAGATAGTGCGTGGTGAGAACCGTGGTGCGGCCCTGCTCGCCCAACAACTCCACGAGATTCCAGGCTTCGCGCCTGGCCTCAGGATCCAAGCCTGTAGTCGGCTCATCGAGAAAGAGCAAGTCCGGTCGACCAACTAGACCAACTGCGACATCAAGTCTCCGCAGCTGCCCACCAGACAGATCCGACGTGAGCGCACGAGCCTTCGCTCCCAGGCCGACCAAGTCGATAAGCTCGTCGACACCGAACGGGTGAGGATAGAACGTGGCAAAGTGCTCGATTACCTCTCGCACCCGCAAATCAGGATAGGTCGCCGCACCTTGAGGTACCACACCGACCCGCGAACGCCAGAAGCGATCGTCGTCTGCTGGATCGTAGCCTAACACGGACACCGAGCCAGAGGTACGGGGCCGCGCCCCTGTGAGAATATCGATCGTTGTCGTCTTCCCGGCCCCGTTGGGCCCGAGGAAGGCGAACACCTCGCCCTTCTCGACCTGAAGGTCCAGGCCATGGATCGCATGGAAATCGCCGTAGGTCTTGGTCAGGCCCTCGACGTCGATGACGGCCGTCATAGTATTCCACCCTTTCGTCGTCGTGGCGCACGGTCATGGAACAGCCTTCTTGCGGCTCGCACCAGACACACCGATCCAAGCGATTATACTTTACCATCGGAGGTGTCCGGCATCGAAGCGAAAAATGACCGCTCATCGACGCCGCTCGTGAGGTCGGCCGCAGTTCACGGCTGCGGCCGACCTCACAATTGCAGCTATCCCAGAGAACCTGTCACTTGTTGCAGCAGCAGCACGGGCAGCAGCAACAGCATCCCCCACCGCCGGCCACATCAGCCAGATCCTCATTCGTCAGCTCACGCAGATCAACCCGGGGAGCAGCGGGGATCACCAGCTCCACCCTCCCTGCAGATACCCCAGCAGTAAACTCCTGGTAATAAGTAGCCAGATCGCCTGCCTCACCATCACCAGTCTCCACCACGACCACTTCGGTATCGGAACCGAGCAGCAGTCCGGCCTCAGCAGCAACCACAGCCGGTTCTTCCCTCAGCCGCCGCGCGAAATCCTCATCACTCCAGGATGACACCAGCAACTGTGTGTATGCATTCGTGAAATCGTCCAAGGACTGAGCCATGTCAAACACTCCCTCTCACTGGAATCACGCTAGCCACACCGACCAGCATCACCCCGACGACCACCGTCGGGGACATACGGCCACCCACGCAGAAGCACCAACAACCGCAACGAACAGAGGTGTCCGAGGCCAACATCACTCCTACCAGGCACCCGCACAAACACATGACGCGGCAGTTGCCACATCACACTGAGCAGCTACAGGGACAGCAGCAGCACATAACAGCACCTCCACCAGAGACGGACTCAAGATCCTCCAGGGTTAGCGTTCCGCAGGTAACTACCGGCGTCTGCGGAACATGCAATCTTGCTACACCTGAAGATAGTCCTTCAAGCCACATCTGATACTGCTCATCAAGACACTCAGATGACGTTCGGTCATCTTCCCTGGCTTCTTCTCGAACCAGGTCAATATGCAACCCCTCGGGCACCTCCAAACCAACTTCAAGCACAGCCGACACAGGATCTTTCTCTAGCCGAGAACAGTACGAAGAGTCAGACCAGGCATTCACCAAAACACTAGTGTAGCCCTGAATGAAGGCTTGGCGATCAACATCTTCAGGATCCATCGGGAACTCCCTAAAACAGGCTGCGGAATCATGCAAACACTACGTCATCGATCAATCTGCAACTACCTTAAGCCAGCGCACGAGGGAGCAGCAAGACTCAAAACGTCTTCGTCAATGCGTATGCACCTCTAGGCATATACGAACTCGTGTGCGTAATCACAGAATCCGTAGGCGCAGGTACATGACACCGCTGACAAAGAGCGCCGCCACTGACATGCGACTGAGCAACGATCAATACTTGTGGATGTACCCTCGGCCTGGTGACGTGAGACGACGCACCTACCCGGAGATGATCTTGAAGTCATTGAGGTTCTGCTCAAGTGCGGTCATTGGCGTGGTGCTTCGGGAAGGTGCCCCTGTGCTCACGGTAGCCGAGGAAGTAGACCAGGCGAAGGAACCTCTAGCAGCAGCGGGCGGGTCACTACTGGATGAACTCGCCCACGCGAGTGCCCGCGCGATGCTCGCTGCGGAGTTGCAGGCCGAGGTCGCCGCTTGCAAGGCCGCACACGCCTGCGATCGAGACGCCGGCGGTCGCCGGCTGGTGGTGCGCAATGACAAGCACCAGCCCCGCGTTGTCGTGACGGCGGCGGGCGCGGTGCGGGTGCGCCGGCACCGCGTGAACGACAAGCGCGTCGATCCTGCCACGGGTGAACGGTCCCGGTTCTCCACGGCGATCGTGCCGGCTTGGGCCCTCAAGTCTCCCAGCGTCACCGAGGCGCTGCCGCTGCTGTATCTGCACGGCCTGACTTCGCACCCGCGTTGGAGCAGTTCCTGGGCACAGGCGCGGGCCTGTCACCAGCAACGATCACACGCCTGACCGGTCAGTGGCAGGACGAGCGAAGGCTTTCAGGACGCGCTCCGTAAAGGACGTGGACTACGTGTACGTACGGGCCGACGGGATCCACCGCAAAGTCCACCTGACCCAGGACAAGCTTGAAAATTAATCTCTCGTTCGGGCACTGCCAATCCGGCACGCCACAACAGCGAAGAAAGGTCGATATTCTCCGATTCCATCGGCACCCCGAACACGTGAGGTGCAATATCACTTCTGATCCAGACTGTACCTGCGCTAACCCCGCTATCAAGCCGTAAGCCATCTTTTTCAGGCACTGCTACTACATGACGACTCAGCCACGTAGTCGCCGGAGGATACGTGCTGGCCAGAGACAATCGTCCTTTCCGACGCAACCGAGCAACCAAGACCCCATCCCTACGCACAACCGCTTCGAGAAGTCCTATCTCAACGAATCGAGTGAGCATCCCGCGTAGCTGACCAAGCTCAGTTACCCCGCCGCCATCGTTCATAAGTGACAATGACAACTCTTGAAGGCTGCATAATTGATCCCTGATGCCAGCAAAAGCCGAGGCTACTCGGTCTGCAGCCGGGACCGTGTGCCTTTCATTTCCGGAGCAGACAACTAGCCCTTCAGGAACACTATCAAAGGAGACTCCCGGCGCTGTCGTCACGACGATATCCATCTTGCGCTCCTTAAAAAAATACGCTGCGCGGATTGAGATTCTCTTCGGTGTTCGCCGCTGCCATCCAGCCAAGGCTCACCGGGATATCATACAATCTGCCAGGAGCCGTTCGGCGCCAGAAGTGTCTCAGCCCTGGCGCCAGGACCTTTACAACCGCGAGGTCAATTTCAGGCCTGGTCTGATTGATGATGATCGTCTCTATATTGACTGACGCAAATTTCTCAACCTGTCGTTGCACCAGATGATCCAGACGTCGCGTACTAGGCTGCTCAAAGCTCCGCACGTGCCGATATTCAAACTCGGGATGAGGCAGAAGCCATGGGTCAGAATCCACAGTGACGTTGCGGCACCACTCTATGGTCGCACCATCATCAGTACCGTAAATCGTTTGACCTTGCTCATTGCGATGCGCAACGAAGGGCAAGAACTGGTTCAGTTCAGTGAGCGCGCGAAAAAGTGCCACAACTGGATCTGAATGAGCTCCAAATCCAAGCATAATGTCCTGCACGTCGCATTCACGTCGCGAAAGAGCAGCAAATACTGGCATGCCTAGATCATTTGTCAGATCAAGCGCCCAGAGGTTGCGTCCGCGTTCGCGATAAAATGTTCGCAGCACGTCGATATACGGGTCTTCAAATGAATCAAGATCTATGCCCGGGCGCTGCAGTCTATTGAACCACCACATCCCAACAGCGTCGCGCTCAACGACTTTACACATTCCCTGCAGAACAGCCTCTTCCACAGTATTACCAGCTGCCTGACCATTAGAGTCAGTATAGGCATACTGCGGACCGGTGATTAAATCGGGAACGCCGTACCAAGCTAGGCCTGCGGGAATGAGAACACGCTCTCCGGTAGTCAAGGAACGTGCCGGCGTAAAATCTATCGGCAAACTTTCATCGAACCGCTCAGGAACGCGATGAAACTTAGTATCCTCGAAATCCAGTTTCTCGCGTGAGAGATACTGAGCATCGCTGAAAAGTAAAACCTGCTCGGGATGCACTGCACGTTCATTAAGCTCCTCGAATGAGCTGCGCACGGCCGGCACAGCAGGCGTCCACACTCCGCAGAACCGTTCAATTGCCTCGCATACAGCTGATGCCTTCGCCTGCTGCTTGGTGCGGCCTTTGCCTCCGCTTTGGCCGCGCATGTTCTGCTTCAGCATCCGCAGGCTGTCACTCACAACAGCGAAATTATGTCCCGCAGCGAATGAGAACGTGACTCCATCGGTGTCAACCCCAAGTGATTCGAGCTTGGAGACAGCGCCGACAATTGGACTGATATGCTGCTCCAGCCGACCTACCGTCTCTTCGGGTGAGCACACACGATATCCCCCATCCGCCTGGTTTTCAGCCTGAGCAGGTTCTATTTGAACTAGATCTGTGGACAAGAACCTTACCGAACCGCACGCAGAACACGTGGGCAACGCCGACACCATGTGACCAGTGAAATCCATCGCGGCTAGGTCGATCGTACGGATGATTCCACGGAGCGGCGCTTCCTCATCGGCGGCGAGTGCCACACAATGGCTAACCACCGCTGCAACAACCATATCCACAGCCCCGGGCATCAGACCAGCGGCTTTGACGGCTGGCAGTCGATTGAGTCTCTCGGCTAAATATCGCTCCGACTGCCGATTAGCAACTAGCCTCTCGCGCAGGCATGACCAGCAAGGCCCCCCTTTTGGTTGGAACGCTGGACCAACCCAAGCACTCTGGCCCCATGGCTTGGCCAACACCCATGTTCGACCCGTACGTAGCGCCCACGTGTTCATCAAGTCACACACCGGGTGTATATAATCTTCAGCTAGCACCATGGGCAAGTGACCCTCCGGAATACGGCTAGCATCGCTAACCACAACTGCCGAAATTCCGGCGCGCGCTAATGCATCCTGCGCCTGATTGGCCACAAAGTCGACCTCATCGTCCGTTCGGGACAGCACGGCAGGAACCAGTGCAACTGGAGCCGCGGCAAGCTTGTTCATAATCTTCGAATAGGGTAAACCGCGCGATTCGAGGTAAGCTGCCCACGGTGAATTTGTCGGCGCTGTGTCCACTAAGTATCGCCGCCGCATCATCGAGCGTGCAGCTGCGAACGCTTCCCCAACTCCGACTTTTCGCGCCGCCTCACCGACAACCTGCACTAAGTCACGTTCACCGTTGACTGCTTCTGCTACGGCAGCCGCCGGTACGCTATCGATAAGCACATGCTCAACGTCAGACAATATGAATACGTGACTATCGTTAAGCACATCAACGGCCAGGCCTTCATTGAACCGTAGCGCTGACATACAGTCTCACCTCAGCTTCTTCACTCGCCTACTGACTCGGCTCACAACTGTCGCTCCCACGCCGCTCGCCAGCCCTATCCCCAGAAAGGCATAACCCGCCACTACCTCAATCGGGCGCTGTTTGAAATTTACTGCGCACAATAATAGGCAGATGAGGCTAAGCATCCACAAAAACATAGCAAGCAGAACCCTTAATGAGACATTCACCGCATCATCCCCATCAGCGACGAACGAGATTGCCTCACCTTTGTACGCCATTTCCATCCCTCTGCTGAAGACTTATCCGCAGGTTACGTAGCACTTCGGATGGCGGTACGCATGCGCACCACGGGCGCGTACTCCGGCGCGGCCTTCGCGGTGCCCTGCCAGGCGCGCAGCGCCGCGCGGGGACGGGCAGGGCGTTGCCCAACGGCGATCCGTCCTGTTCACGAGGCCGCAACGGGCGTAACCGGCACCATAAAGTGAGGCCCATGAGCGACCAGACGATCCGCACCGTGTTCTTCGACGCCGACGGCGTCCTGCAGTACCTCACCCCGACCTGGCAGGACGAGGTCAACGCCCTCATGACGAAGGGCACCTTCGCCGAGATCGAACGTCGCGAGCAGGCGTACACCCTGGACGGGTCGCGTGAGTTCCCCGACGTGGTCGCCGAGTACTTCGCACAGATCGGCGAGACCACCCCGGTCGCGACCGTGATCGCCAAGTGGCATGAGATCCAGGTGTGGGAAGACTCCTTCGAGCTGGTCGCCCAGCTGCGCCAGGCCGGCATCAAGGCCTACCTGACCAGCAACCAGCACACCTTCCGGCTCAGCTACATGCGCCAGAACCTCAACTACGACCAGCGGTTCGACGGCCAGTTCTACTCCTGCGAACTCGGCATGGCCAAGCCAGACGCGGACTTCTTCGCCTACGTCCTGCGCGAGACCGGCGCTGACGCGGCGAGCACGCTGTTCATCGACGACCTGGAGAAGAACGTCGAGGCGGCCCGCGCGGCCGGGCTGCACGCGCAGCGGCTCGACCCCGCTGACGGGGCCGCCGGGCTGCGCCGCATCCTCGTCTCCTACGGCCTGCTGGAACCGCTGGGCTGATCCCGTCCGCACCCCAGCACGCGCAGGCGCCGCGCTGGGGCACCACCGGCGGTGCCCCAGCACGGCGCCCGGGAATCCGTTCCCCTTTCCCCGGGGCACCAGGAGGAGCCCCCCTATGCTGGTCCGCATGGCAGCACAGCAGATCAAAGCCGTCCTGCTCGACGCCGACGGCGTGCTGCAATGGCCCGTGGCCGGCTGGGTCGACGGCATCAACGCCCTCATGCACAACGGCGGCACATGGGCCGAACTGGACCGGCGCGAGCAGACATATGCCGTCACCGGTGAGCAGCCCTTCCCCGAGCTGCTGCGCGAGTACTTCGACGAGCTGGGCGAGACCGTCACCGTCGAGCGGATGATCGATGAGTGGAACAAGATCGACTTCTGGCCCGGGTCGCTGGACCTGGTCGATCAGGTGCGGGCCGGCGGGGTGCGCTGCTACGTGGCCAGCAACCAGCAGGCCGAACGGGCCGCGTACATGCGCGCCCACGGCGGATTCGAGGGCCGGTTCGACGGCGAGTTCTACTCCTGCGAACTCGGGGTGGCCAAGCCGGACGCGGGCTTCTTCGCCGCCTGCCTGGAACGCACCCGGACCAGCCCCGGCGAGACCCTGTTCATCGACGACAAGCAGCCCAATGTGGTGGCCGCAGCCAGCGCCGGCCTCATCGCGCAGCGGATCGACCCCGCCGACGGCCCGGCGGGCCTGGCCCGCATCCTCGCCGCGCACGCCCTCATCCCCTGACGCACCGGCCGGCGATGGCCCGGTGACCGCCCGTCCGGGGTGGGCCCTGGCGGGATCCGCCACCTGTCCGCCTGTCACCGTCATGCGGGATCCCTCCCGCCGCCGCCCCTCGCCTGCGCCTGCGCGGCTCCCATCGAATCCTCACCGGTCGCGTACAGCGACGGCCCCGACACGAGACCCGCAACACCCGACGCCACACGATCCGCGCAGGACACGAGCCTGCGGTCCTCAATCGCCACCGCCGTCAGCGC
>CAMCQD010000005.1 GCA_945876925.1 uncultured Dermatophilus sp. | reverse complement strand
ACCAAGGGTGCCCCTGAGGGGCTGGCCGTGGTCGGGGTGTTCATGCACGAGGACAGCGCGACGGTGACCGGGTTCGCCCGGCGTGCCGGGCTGACTTTCACGCTGGTGCCCGACCCTGCCACCACGGTCGCGTCCCGGTACCGGGTGATGGGCGTGCCGATGCATGTCTTCATCGACCGCGGCGGCGTCATCCGCTCGATGTGGCCCGGGGTCATCACCGGTGATTCCCTGACGAAGGCGCTGGCGGGGATCGGCTAGGCAGCCGGGCTCCGGGCGATCACGTGCCGCCGGAGGCGGCCTGGCCCAGGCCGGTAAGCGGGCGCAGCCCATAGCGGGCATAGCCCCGGGGTGCCCCGGTGCCGGCGGATAGCGGGTAGCCGCGGGCACCGGGACGCTCACCGGGTGAGAACCGCAGGGGGGGTTACTCGTTGCGGTTCTGCTCTGCGGAGGACTGACCGGATTCGTCCTGCTCTGATGCCGGTGACGCGGGCCCGGCTGCCGCCCCGGCGTCATCCCCGGCCCCGGGGGCCACGGTGGACTGGCGGCCGGTGGTCGGCGCGGCGTACGGGTCAGTCAGCGGGCGCGCCCACGGGTCGTCCTGCTGCTCGCGGCGCACCTTGTACCAGTACGCCCCGACCGCGGCGGTGAGCGCCAGCAGCAGCGTGACCAGCAGGCCCCGGCGCTTGCTGCACGTGCGGGCGCACCCCTTGCCCGGCTTGGCCGCGGCCTTCCCGCGGCGCAGGCCGCAGGCCTTCCGGCGGGTGGCCGCCGGGCCGGCTTTCTCGCCGCTGGCCAGGGCCGCCGACAACGCCCCGGTGATCGCGGGGACCGACGCGCCGATCCGTTCGCGGACATCACCGGAGACATCGCTGGCCGCCGCCAGCACGGGGCCGGCGCCGGCCCTGGCCCCGGCGGCTTTCGCCGCACCCCACGCGCCTGCCTTGTGCGCCACCGCCTGCGCCCTGGCGCCTGCATCGCTGAGTGCGGCCGAATCGATCGTGCGGACCCTGAACCTGGCTTTCTTCATGCGGAACGATGCCTCCTGTGACGTGGGTCCTGGCCAGCGGCCCGAACCGGTGCGTGCGCCAATCCTGCCCCGCCCGGTGCCCGGGCGCCTGACGAACCCTGATGACCTCTACGTTAGTCGTCCACGCGGGGACACATCGGATTCGCCCGGCCGTGCGACGCCAGGCCGGTGCGGGGGTGCATGAAAGGATGAGGGCATGAACGTCACGATGCATACCAGCAAGGGCGACATCAACATCACGCTTTTCCCGCAGGACGCCCCCAAGACGGTCGACAACTTCGTCGGCCTGGCGAAGGGCACCCGGGAGTACAAGGCCGACGGCGGCCGCATGAGCCCGGAGCCTTACTTCGACGGCCTCATCTTCCATCGCGTCATTCCGGGTTTCATGATCCAGGGTGGCTGCCCGCTCGGCTCCGGGACCGGCGGCCCCGGCTATGTCTTCGACGATGAGATCAGCCCCGGTAAGGACTTCACCAAGCCGTACATCCTGGCCATGGCCAATGCCGGTAAGCGCATGGGCCGCGGCACCAACGGCTCCCAGTTCTTCATCACGGTCGCCCCGACTACCTGGCTGCAGGGCAAGCACACCATCTTCGGCGAGGTCGCCGACCAGGCCAGCCGTGACGTGGTCGATGCCATTGCCAAGGTTCCCACCGGCCCGATGGACCGCCCGGCCGAGGACGTCGTCATCGAATCGGTCACCGTCACGGAATGACCGCCGGCGCTGCCCGGAGGTCTCGCGCTGCGGCGCGGCGTTAGTCCTGGCGGGCAGCGCTATCTGCTCGGGGGCACCCGCCTGGGATCGGCCGGGTGCCCCCGAGCGTTACCGGGGTGATCGTCCGTTCGTCAGCCGCGTCCGCGGCTGCCGCGGCACTGTCAGGAGGCAGCAGGTGTCCCAGCCACATCCGCCAGACCCGTCCGGGGTGGTCCCGGCCTGCCCCCGGCATCCCGGCCGGGAGTCCCGGATCCGGTGCCAGCGCTGCGCCCGGCCGGTGTGCCCGGAATGCCAGCGGCCCGCGGCCGTGGGCGTGCACTGCCTGGACTGCGTCGCTGAGGCTGAGCGGGCCCGGCCCAGGACGCGCTCGGTATTCGGGGCGGTGGTCCGCCCAGGCCGGCCCCTGGTGACGTATTCCCTGGTGGGGGTGAGCGTCGCGGTGTACGTGCTGCAGCTGGTAGCCCCGGGCGTGACCCGGATGGGCGCGTTCATGCCGGCCCTGGGGTACTACGAGCCGTGGCGGTTCCTCACGGCGGCGTTCCTGCACGCCCCCGGGCAGCCGATGCACATCCTGTTCAACATGTTCTGCCTGTGGCAGCTCGGGCAGATCCTCGAGCCGGCGGTCGGGCGGGCGCGGTTCCTGGCCGCGTACCTGCTGTGCGCCCTGGGCGGTTCGGTGGGCTTCATGTGGATCTCGGCAGCGGCCGCGGATCCGTCGAGTACGTGGTTCGTCTCGACGGTGGGCGCTTCCGGGGCGGTGTTCGGCCTGTTCGGCATGGTGCTACTGATGATCCGGCAGCTCGGCGGCTCGGCCCGCTCACTGACCATCCTGCTGCTGCTCAACGCCGCCCTGCCTGTTCTTGTGCCCGGCATTGCCTGGCAGGCCCACCTGGGCGGCTTCCTCGCCGGCGCGCTGATCGCCGGGGGCCTGATTGCCACCCGCACGCGGCGGAGCCCCCTGGCCGGGTGGCTCGTGCTGGCCGCAGCGGCCGTGCTGCTGGGCGGTATCGCCGTGGCCAAGTACCTGCTCGTCCTGAGTGAGGCCATGGCCGCCGGGTGAGCGGACCGGCCGGCTCACCCCGCGCGGCACCAGATGAGGACCGGCCGGGCGGGTCACCGGGTTGCCCGGGTATGGCCCGGGGGTGTCTGCGGCCAGATCGTCCACATCGTCACTGGCAGCGCCTGGGGGGACTATCCACACCTGTGGACAGTCCCCCCAGGCGCTGCCAGCCCCCTGCCTCCTGCCTGCGTCAGGCGAGGTCAGAGCCGTTTCCACAGCGTGTTCCACAGTTGTGATTACACCGATGTAATTCATCCCCAGCTGTGCATACTCCTGTGGATAACTTGCTTCCGGGGTGCCCGCGTACTGCGGGGTCAGGCGCTTACTTCCACTGGGTCGTCATGAGGAAACCCGCCATGATGAAGCCGAAGCCGATGGCGAGGTTCCAGTTGCCCAGCGAACCCACCGGGTACTGGGCCGCGCTGAGGTAGTAGATGACCGTCCAGACCAGGCCGGCCAGCATGAGCCCGAGCATGACCGGCACGAACCACGGACGGTTACCGCCCAGGGCCGCCCGGGTGGCTTTCTTCTCTTTCCGGGCCGCCTTGCGGGCTGCCTTCTTCTCCTGGCGGGCAGCTTTCCTCGCCGCCTTACCGGCAGCCTTACCGCCGTCGTCAGCGGTGCCGGGCGGGCCGGCGGCCGGGCTGGCCTCGGTGGCGGGGTCAGCCGCCGCATCTGAGGGCTGTGACGTGTTCGCCTCGGCCACGGGGGCCTCCTCGTTCGCTGGATTCTCATTCGCTGGGCAGGACCAGGTGGCCGGATCGGTCACCGGGTGCGGGATTCGATGTCCAGCCTAAGCCGTAAGGCCGGGCGGACGATTGGACCGGCGCGCTGACCAGGCGGGAAGGGGGGGGAGGGCCAGATGGGCGGCACCAGGAAACCAGGCAAACGGCGATCATCGGCCGGGCGCAACCTGTTTCGTGTCGCCGGTTCGCTCCTGCTCGTCGCCGGGATGATCGCGACCGGGTACATCGGTTACAAGGTGTGGTGGCAGGACCTGCGCGTAGGCGACGCCCAGACCGCCGAGGCAGGCGAGCTGGAGCAGGACTTCGCCAGCGGGAAAGCCCGCATGAGCCCCCGGGACATCCTCGCCTCACGTCCCAGGGACGCTTTCGCCGTCGTCCGTATCCCGCGATTCGGCTCCCGCTACGCCCGCCCGGTCTATGAGGGAGTTAATGCCAGGGAACTCGCCAAGGGCATCGGCCACGTACCGCAGAGCGTGCTCCCCGGCGAGATCGGCAACTTCGCCACCGCCGGGCACCGGGTGACCTTCGGCAAGCCGTACAACCGGATCCATGAACTCCACGCCGGCGATCCCATCATCGTCGAGACCGCCCAAGGTATATACATATACAGTTATGTGCGTTACCGGGTGACCACGCCCGCGGAGGTCGAGGTGCTCGCCCCCGTACCCGACAAGATCGGCGCCAAGCCCACCGAGGCCTGGATGACCATGGTCGCCTGCCACCCGCAGTTCAGCGCCCGGGAACGCTACGTCGGCTTCGCCAAGCTGGTCAGCGCGAAACCCCGGCCCGGGGCGACGCTCCCGCCTGCATCCCCGGCTACCAGCTCCCCGGCCACTAGCTCGCCGTCCTCCTCCCCGGCCGCGACCCCCGACCCTGCGGTGACCCCGGAAGCCACGCCCGGTGCCTCGTCCGCCAGGGCTGCCAGGCCAGCGGGCAGGAAGCGGCACACGTAGTCTTCGCTGTGTCCGGTTCCGCCGATCTGGCATGAGGAGGCAGGCCGATGAGCGCCAGCCCGTGCGCCCGCATACTCGTCGTCGACAACTTCGACAGTTTCGTCTACACGATCGTGGGCTACTTGTGGCAGCTCGGTGCCGGATGCGAGGTCGTCCGCAACGATGTCGTGCCCGTCGCCTCGGCCGGTGACTACGACGGCGTCCTCATCTCCCCCGGGCCCGGCACGCCCGAGCAGGCCGGCCGGTCCATCGAGGTCATCACCGAATGCGCCCGCACCAGCACCCCCATGTTCGGGGTGTGCCTGGGCCATCAGGCGCTCGCGGTAACCTTCGGCGCCACCGTCTCGCGGGCACCGGAGCTGCTGCACGGCAAGACCAGCCGGATGCTGCACGACGGCACCGGCGTCTTCGAAGGGCTGCAGGAGGGCTTCACGGCCACCCGCTACCACTCGCTCGCGGTCGAGGAGGACACGCTGCCGAGCGAACTGGTCGTTAATGCGCGTACCCGGGACGGCCTGGTGATGGGCCTGAGGCACACCGGACTGCCGCTGCACTCGGTGCAGTTCCACCCCGAGAGCGTGCTCACGGCCGGCGGGCACCGCATGCTGGCCAACTGGCTGCGGCTGTGCGGCGCGACCGGGGCGGTCGAGGCCAGCGCGGGCCTGAGCCCGCTGGTGCGCCGGGCAGCCCGCGGCGCCTAATCGCCGTTGCCCTCGGAACTGCCGCTGCTGGAGGAATCATGGGTGCCCGGGTCCGGGGTTTCGGCCGGGGTGGTCACCGTGACCGTGGCGGTGGGGATGGGCTCGGCGACGATGGTCAGGTCGATGACGGTGCCCACGGGCACCTTCTCGCCCTCCTGGTATGACTGCGACAGCACCGTGCCGGCCGGCTTGGTGCCCGGCACGGGGGTGAACACCCGTCCCAGCCCGGCATCCTTGAGCGCGGTGATCGCCTTCTCGCGGCTCAGGCCGACCACGTTCGGCACGGTGACCCGGCCGGTGCTGATGTTCAGGGTCACTGCCGTGCCCGCCCGGACCCGGTCGCCGGCTTTCGGCTCCGTCGAGACGACATTGCCCGCGCTGACTTCCTTGCTGTCCACCGGCTTGACCGGGCCGATGCCCAGGCCGCTGTCCTGCAGCAGCTGGCGGGCGGTGGCCTGGTCGAAGTTACGCAGTTCCGGGATCGTCTTGACGAGCGGCCCGGTGGACACCACATAGGTGACCGTGCTGCCGACATCGGCTTCGGCACCCGCGGACGGCTCCTGGCTGATGACGGTCCCGGCGGCCGCCTCGTTGGCGACGCTGCTCCTGGCAGGCATGAGCCGGGCCTGGCTGACCAGCAGCCTGGCATTGTCCTCGGACTCGTTCACCAGGGCGGGCACGGTGACCCGCTCGGATCTGCCCGAGAAGGCCCCTTGCACGTACAGCACGCCGAGGATCGCCGACAGGGCCACCAGCGCCGCGACGACCGGCACCACCCAGCGGCGCCGCCGCGCCGGAGGCGCGCTGGCCGAGGTCCGCATCGCCCGCTGCGCCGTCGTCTCGGACAGGTACGTCCCGGGGGCGCCGGCTGCGGCCGCAGCTTCGGCCAGGGTGGTGTCATCCCGGATGACGGCCTCCAGGTCATCGGCGAAGTCGGCTGCCGTCTGGTAACGCTGGTCGGGTTCCTTGATGAGGGAGTGCAGCACGACGCTGTCCAGGCTGGCGGGCACCTCGGGGCTGAACATCGAGGGCGGCTGGGGCGGCTCACTGACGTGCTGATAGGCGATCGACACCGGGGATTCGCCGATGAACGGGGTACGGCCGGTGATGAGCTCGTACAGCAGGGCGCCGGCGGAGTAGATGTCCGAGCGGGCGTCGACCTCCCCGCCCTGGGCCTGCTCCGGGGAGAGGTACTGGGCAGTGCCGATGACGATGCTCGTGTTCGTCATCGTGGCGGCGGTGTCGGCGATCGCGCGGGCGATGCCGAAGTCCATCACCTTGGCCACGCCGGTGGGGGTGACCATGACGTTGCCGGGCTTGATGTCCCGGTGCACGATGCCGTGCCGGTGGCTGTACTCCAGGGCCCGCAGCACCTGCGCCATGATCTCGCAGGCGCGCAGCGGATCCAGCACGCCGTGCTCGGACAGGCGCTCGCGCAAGGTGGTGCCGTGGACGTACTCCATGACGATGAACGGCTGGATCGACTGGATGCCGTGCTGGTCGCTGTGGACATCCTCACCGGAGTCGAAGACGGCCACGATCGAGGGATGGTTCAGTCCTGCAGCGGCCTGCGCCTCCCGGCGGAACCGCTGCAGGAAGGAAGGATCACGAGCCAGCTCGGAACGCAGGATCTTGATGGCGACCTCGCGGCCGAGGCGCGTGTCGAAACCGGCATGCACGTCGGCCATGCCTCCCCGGCCGATGAGGTCGCGGACCTCGTACCGGTCTGCGAGCATCCGAAGGTGCTGCGTCACTAGCTCACTACCATCCCGTCGATGCGGCTCCGGGCCACCTAGGACGAAAGCGATGAGGTGGCCGCAGAGGTCGTCGATCCGATGAGGTAATTGTCGGTGCTGTGAGCGCTGATCGGCGCAGCCGGGGCGAGTGTCGCCGAATCAGCCGCTGCTTGCGTGGAGTCCTCGCTGTTCTCCCCGCCCGAATCGGCTGCCGAACTTCCCTGGTTACCAGGGTTTTCGGAGTCACTGCTGCCCTGGTTATCGTTGCCCGGGCTCGTATCGCCACTGTCTTCACTGGACCGCGGGGAGGAGCCGGAATCGTCGGAGCGCCTGCGCTCCTCCTGTGACCGGGTCGGTTCCGGGGTGCTGGTGCTCGTCGTGGGGGTCGCCGTGGGCTGCTGCCCCTGGGAGACGACGAGGGCGATGGCGTCCCCGCGGATGTGCGAGCCGGGGTTGCTCACCCGGATGACGGTGCCGCGGCTGAATGTGCTGTATTCGTACGAGACGCTGGTGAGCAGGCCCAGCTGGGCCAGGTCGGCCTGCACCTCCGAGAGCTGCCGTCCGACGTAGCTGTCCGCCGACACCGTGATCGTATTGCTAGTCGTCGCCGAGGAGCTGGGGCTGCTGCCCGTTCCGGGGTCCCGGCTGAGCATCCCGCTGGCGATGGCGGCCCAGACGCCGCCGACGACGGCCAGCACCGCGACCAGGGCCCACACCCAGCCCAGGTTGCGGGCGGGGGGGCGCTGGTCCTCGCGGATGACCGCAGGCCGCGGCGCGGTCTGCGGGGAGCGGACCGGCGGCGGGGTGGCGGGGATGGCCCGGGTGGCCATCGGCGAGGTGAGTTTCTGGGTGGCCAGCAGGTTGGCCGCGCTCGATCCGCCAGAGGTGAGGATGCGGGCCACTTCGCCCGCGCTGGGCGGCCGCCCCTGGGGGGACTTGGCCAGGCACTGCATGATGACGGTGGCCAGCGGCTCGGGCACGTCCGGCGGCAGCGGCGGGGGCGGTTCCTGGACATGGGCCATCGCCGTCGCCACCGGGGAGGATTCGTCGAAGGGACGCTTGCCGGTCACCATCTCGTAGGCGACCACGCCCAGGGAGTAGATGTCGCTGGCCGGGCCGATGGACTGGCCGGTGGCCTGCTCGGGCGAGATGTACTGGGCGGTTCCCATCACCTCACCGGTGCGGGTGATCGGCACGGCGTCGACCGCGCGGGAGATGCCGAAGTCGGTGAGCTTCACGACCCCGTCGCGCCGGATGATGATATTGGCCGGTTTGATATCGCGGTGGATGACGCCGCCGTCATGGGCGGCCTGCAGCCCCAGCGCCGCCTGGGAGAGGATGGAAGAGGCCTGCTCGGGCGCGATCCGGCCCTGGTCGCGGATGATCTGGGCGAGGTTCTGGCCCTCGACGAGTTCCATGACGAGCCAGTGGGCGCCGGCGTCCTCGCCGTAGTCGTAGACGCTGGCGATATTGGGGTGCCCGAGGGCGGCGGTGTTGCGTGCCTCCTCGCGGAACCGCTGGGCGAAGCCGGGCTGGGTGGCCAGGGTGGGGCTGAGCAGCTTGATGGCGACCTGGCGGGCCAGGACCTTGTCGCGCGCGCGCCACACCTCGCCCATGCCGCCTACGGCGATGCGATCGCCGAGGGTGTAGCGGCCGCCGAACTCGATTCCGGTCTCGTACCTCATCAGTTGATCACTGCTTCCATCACCTCGCGTGCGATCGGTGCGGAGACCAGGCCCCCCGCGCCTTCACTTCCCGCATTCCCACCGTCTTCCACGACGACAGCCACCGCGACCTTGGGGTCTTCGGCTGGCGCGAAGCTGACGAACCACGTGTGGGGATTGCGGCCCTCCCCGTGTTCTGCTGTTCCGGTCTTGCCCGCTACCGAGACGCCGCTGATCGCGGCCCGCTCACCGGTGCCGCCCTGCACCACGGTCTTCATCATCGCCGTGAGCTTCGCGGCGGTCTGGGAACTGACGGCCTGGCCCATGCGCTCGGGTTCGGTTTCGGAGATGACGTCCAGGTCAGCTCCGCGGGTCTTGGCGATGAGGTAGGGCTTCATGACGACGCCATTGTTGGCGATCGCGGATGCGACCATCGCCATCTGCAGCGGCGTGGTGCGCACGTCGAACTGCCCGATGGCGACCTGGATGTCCTGAGCGGTGTTCGTCCCGGCAGGGACGCTGCTGGGGGTCACCTTCATCGGGACCGACAGGTCCGCCCCGAAGCCGAACCTGGCCGCCTGCGCGCGCAGCGCGTCACCGCCGAGCTGCTGCCCCAGGTAGCCGAAAGCGGTGTTGCACGACATCTGCAGCGCCCGCTGCAGCGTGACCGTGCCGCCATCGCAGGCACCCCCGCCGGCGTTGGGCAGCGAGATGGTGGTGCCGGGCAGGGGCAGCCTCTCGGGGCCGGGAAGCTGGGTGGAGGTGTCGTACTGGCCGGACTCCAGCGCCGCTGCCGCGGTGATGAGCTTAAAGGTGGAGCCGGGCGGGTACAGGTCACCGGCGATGGCGCGGTTCACGGCCGGCCGGGAGCTGTCGTTGTTCAGGGCCTGCCACGCCTGGCGTACCTTGTCCGGGTCGTGCGAGGCCAGCGTGTTGGGGTCGTAGGCCGGGTGGGAGACCATCGCCAGGATGGCGCCGGTGCTCGGGTCCAGGGCGACGACGGCACCTTTCTGGTTGCCGAGGGCCTGCTGCGCGGCCCGCTGGGCGCGGGGGTTGATGGTCAGTTCCAGGGTGCCGCCGGTGGGCTGCTGGCCGGTGATGAGATCGCCGAGGCGGCGGTAGAAGAGCTGCCCGGCCTCACCGGTGAGCAGGTCGTTGGCGGCTGATTCCAGCCCGCCGCCGGCGCCGTACACCAGCGAGAAGTACCCGGTTACATGGCCGTACTGGCGCCCCTGCGGGTAGGCCCGCTGGTATTTGTAGACGTCGTTCACCGGCTGCGAGGAGGCGATTTCCTCACCGCCGACGAGGATGGAGCCGCGCGGGTGCGAATAGGTCGACAGCAGGGTGCGGGTGTTGCCCGGCCGGTTGCGCAGCGACTCGGCGGAGAAGAACTGGATGACCGTCGAGCTGATGAGCAGCACCGTGAACATGGTGGCGGCCAGCAGGGCCAGGCGGCGGATAGGGCTGTTCATGCGGGTACCACTTCGTTTCCGCGCGAGGGGGATTCACCGGTCGTCGGCTCGGGTGACAGCGGGCGCCTGGCGTGGTCGCTGATCCGTAGCAGCAAGGCGACGATGACCCAGTTCGCCAGCAGTGAGGATCCGCCGGCGGAGAGGAACGGGGAGGTCAGGCCGGTCAGCGGGATGACCCGGGTGACCCCGCCGACGACGACGAAGATCTGCAGCGTCACCGAGAACGCCAGGCCGGCGGCGAGCAGCTTGCCGAAGCCGTCCCGGGTGCCCAGGCCGGTGCGCAGGCCGCGCTCGACGAGCAGCCCGTACAGCACGAGGATCGCGAACAGCCCGAACAGCCCGAGTTCCTCGGCGAAGCTGGGGATGATGAAGTCGCTCTCGGCGAAGTACGTGAGCTGGGGGTGACCGCGGCCCAGGCCGGTGCCGAACAGGCCCCCGGCGCCCATGCCCATGAGCCCGCGTACCAGCTGGTCGCTCTGGGCCAGGGCCTGCTCGGACCACGGGTCGATCCAGAACAGCACCCGCTGGCGCAGGTGATCGAACAGGAAATAGGCCAGGGACGCTCCGGCGGCGAACATGAGGAAGCCGATCGCGATCCAGCTCACCCGCTCGGTGGCCACGTAGAGCATCGCCACGAACAGCCCGAAGAACAGCAGCGAGGAGCCCAGGTCGCGCTGGCCGACGAGGACGAGCAGGCTGGTCATCCAGGCCAGCAGGATCGGCCCGAACACCCGCCCGTGCGGCAGGGTGAGCCCGAGGAAACGCCGCCCGGTCAGCGAGAGCGCGTCACGGGTCTGGACGAGATAGGCGGCGAAGAACACGGTGAGGATGATCTTGGCGACTTCGCCGGGCTGGAAGGACAGCGGCCCGATCCCGATCCAGATGCGGGCGCCGTTGACGCTCCGGCCGATCACCGGGAGCATCGGCAGCAGGAGGAAGCCGAGCCCGGACACCATGAGGGTGTAGGTGTACCGGCGCAGTACGCGGTGATCCTTGAGCAGGATGACGAAGCAGATGGCCAGCAGCATGGACACCCCGGTCCACATGATCTGCCGCGGGGCCAGCGCCCCGCTCGTGCTCGCCTTGGCCAGGTCGAGCCGGTGGATCATGACGATGCCGAGCCCGTTGAGGAGGATCACGATCGGCAGGATCAGCGGATCGGCGTAGGAGGCCCGCCAGCGCAGCACGAAGTGGAAGGCCAGGCCGAAGGCGAGCAGCCAGCCTCCCTGGGTGAGCAGGTCGATGGGGATCTGCTCGTTGACGCTCAGGCCCACGTTGAGATAGGCCAGCATGACCAGTCCGACGGCGACGAGGAGCAGGAGCAGCTCGGCGTTGCGCCGGGTGCGCGGGCGGAAGGACGTGACGGTGCTCATGGCGTCACCTCGGGGGTGGTTGGCGTCGCGGTTCCCGTCGTGGCGGGTTCACCGGCGGAGGCGCTGGCCGGACCGGTGGTCCCGGCCGGGGGCGTGGAGGTTCCCGAGCCGCACGGGGCTCCGGTGGCGATCCGGCTGAGGCATTCGGCTTGCTGCACGCGCAGGGTCTGGATCTGGTTCTCGATGTCGGCCTCATTGGCGGCGGGGATGGTGGCCCGCAGCCGGTTGCGGTAGAAGTCGGGCAGGTTGGCGACCTCGATGTCGTCCACGGTGCGTTCCAGGGAGGACAGCGAGATCGGCCCGATCGACTGGGCGACGCCCCGGTAGACGGCCACATGACCCCCGTGTTCACCGAGGTAGTGCTGCTGCTGGGTCCACTGGTAGGCCCCGAATAGCCCGGCGGCGAGGGTGAGCATCACGACGATGGTGACCAGGGCGGCGCGGCGGAACGTGTTCCGGTAGGTGGCCCGCAGGCCGTCCCGGTCGTCGTCGCCGTCGTCTTCGTCGTCATCATCCCCGCGGCGCCCGGTGACCTGCTTGTTGAGCTCGGCGGCTTTCTGCGCCGGGGTCAGCGCCATGGTCGGCTCGGTCAGCGCGGTCCGCTCGCTGGCGGCACCCACGACAACCGGGTGCGGTGAGGTGTTCTCGGAGTCGCCGACGACGTCGCCGATGACGACGGTGACGTTGTCCGGGGCGCCGGCCTTGATCGCCAGGTCGACGAGCCGGCGCAGGGTGGTGCTCGCGTTGTCGCCTGCGCTGACGACCTCCTCGATCGTGGCCCGGCCGACGTAGTCCGACAGGCCGTCGGAGCAGATGAGGTAGCGGTCGCCGGGCTTGGCCTGGCGCACTGACAGGTCGGGCTCGTCCTCGCGGGCTCCGGTGAGGACCCTGGTGACGAGGGAGCGCTGCGGGTGATGCTCAGCTTCCTCGGGGGTTATCCGGCCCGAGTCGACGAGTGACTGCACGAACGAGTGGTCGGTGGTGATCTGGCTGAAGTTGCCGTCCCGCAGCAGGTAGGCACGGCTGTCGCCGATGTGCACGAGCACGAGGTTGTTGGAGCCGCACCGCATGAGGGCGGTCAGCGTGGTCCCCATGCCGTGCAGGTCGGCGTTGTCGTGCGCGGCCTCGGAGATCGCCGCGTTGGCCTCGGCGACGGTGTCGGCGAGCAGCATGAGGGCGTCGTCGGTGCCGTGGCTGTCGCCATCCAGCGGTGCCAGCCGGGCGATGACGAGCGAGGAGGCGATGTTGCCGCCCGCATGCCCGCCCATCCCGTCGGCGATGGCGAGCAGATGCGGTCCGGCATAGCCGGAGTCCTCGTTGCGGCTGCGCACCAGGCCGACATCCGTGCGCGCGGCGAAGTGCCAGGCGATCGACATGCGGTCAGCGCCTCAGTTCGAGAACCGTGGTGCCGATGCGCAGCTGGCTGCCGTCATGGAGGCGTTCGGGGCCGCTGATGGTCGAGCCGTCGACGAGGGTGCCGTTGGTGGAACCGAGGTCCTCGACGTACCAGTACCTGCCCTCGTTGTAGACGCGGGCGTGCCGGCCTGAGGCGTAGTCGTCGTCGAGCACGAGGGTGCATTCGGGGTTACGGCCCAGCAGCACCCCGGACTTCTTCAGGGGCACGGTGGCACCCCGCAGGGGCCCCTCGGTGACCGCCAGCGTAGTAAACGACTTCTTCGAGCGGGCAGGAGAACTCGTGGTGGGGCGGACCCGGGCGCCCCCGCCTGCCACGCGCTGTACGATGCGCGTGCCGTACAGGTCGGTGCGCAGCACGCTCATGATCGCGAAAATGAACAGCCACAATCCGGCCAGCATGCCCAGCCGCACCACGGTCAAGGTGAATTCACCCAGTTTCGGTCACCTCCTTCTCAGGTGCAGGACGAAGCTGATGCGGCCGATGGTGACCCGGTCGCCATCGGCCAGCCGCGCCGTGCTGATGCGCTCGCCATTGACGAACGTACCGTTCGTTGAGCCCAGGTCGCGCAGCCCGACCACCAGGTGAGGGCCATCGTGGGTGACGCGGATCTCGCAGTGGCGCCTGCTGATCCCGCCATCGTCGAGGGTTATCTCGGCGCGCGGGTCACGCCCGATGACGCTGATCGCCCCGAGCAGCGGGTAGGCGTCGCCGTCGATCTCGATCCAGGTCGGGCCGCAGGTCGCCGCGCGCGGAGCCATACGGCTCCACGGCTGGCTGAGCGCGGCCGTGATAGGCGGGGCCGGCCTCACCGAACCGGTCGTACATGGGGCCGTCGGAGGACCAGGCTGCGGCCGGGTCGTACCCGCGCTGCTCATACCCGGAGGGCTCGTACCCGAGGGCGTCGTACCCGGCGGCGGGGGCGTCCGGGGCAGTACCGGCCGCTGAACTGGCTGCGGGTGCTGCGCCCCGTGCCGGGTCAGCCGCCCGGGCGGGGCCAGGGGCGCCCGCGGACCGGGGGCGTTCGTCATCGCCCCAGGCGGACAGGTCCCGGCGGCGCTGCGCCGCGCGCTCATCGTCGGTGTACTCCGGGTGGTCGTTGCGGGCCTGTGACGCCCACATCCGCCCGGCCGCGGCCGCTGTCCCGGCGGCGGCGCCGGCCGCCGCGCTGGCAGCGTTACCGGCCAGCCTGACGGGCCCCTGGGCCTCGGCGGTCGCCTCCGGCGGGAAGGGCTGGTTGCGCGGCACCCGCCAGGCCGGGTCCTCGCTGCTGTGGTGGGTTTCGATGACCTCACCCTGACGCCGCGGACCGGTGCTGGTGGACCGGACCGCCCCGTGGCTCGCGCCGCGCGGGCCCGGTTCACTGCTCGAGCGCACCCGGAACACTCCCGTTTCCAGGGTGCCGAGCTTGTCGAACGTGATCGTGATCGGGCCGGCCGGCCGGTAGTGCTGCCCGGCGATGTGCTCCTCGGCCGCCGCGACGAGTTCCTCGGTGAGGGCCGCGGCGTAGGCGGTGAGCCGTTCGTGGTCTGAAGGCGCCAGCTCGATGATGAAGCGGTTCGGCACGATGGCCCGATCGGCAGACAGGATCGCCGCCTTATCGTCCATGGCCTTGCGGATCGCGGCCCCGATCTCTACCGGCTGCACCTCGGCTTTGAATGCGCGTGCGAAGGCGCCGTTGATGCTTGAGGCGAGTCTGGCCTCGACACGGTCAAACAGACCCATCGTGCCTCCTCTCGTCAGGCCGGTGGCGCCGGATGGGCGGTTCCACCGGACCGCGGCCTGCCCGGCCCGGGCGGTGCCGCGTTCGTGTCACGCATGCTGCTGCCACATCGCGCGGGTACGTTCATCGCGATCGTGCTGGCAGGGCCGGTTATCCAGGCCGGGTCCTGCCGGGCGGGGGACGCCGGCACGCCGCGATGCTGATGTGGTTGACCCCAGGCTATCGGCTGAGTACCCGTTGAGCTGCCCGCATCGGGTGTCGGACAGCACGGATATCCCGGTTCGCGCGCCTGCGGCTGGTGACCGGGCTGCTCCGCGGCGTCCTGCGGGTGCCGGGCCACGGCGTTCAGCAGCGGCTACGCACCCTGGCTCGGCCCGGGCCGCCGGGCCCCGGGGGCCCGGGCACGTCTTGCGCGAGGACTGCTTGCGCATCCGCGGAGCGGGTGAGATCAGATGGGCCGGGCAGGTACTGGCCGGCCAGGGGCCTGCGCGCGGGAGCTGCCTTGCGGCTGAGCCGGGGATGGCCCGGGGTGCCGCTGCGGGGGCGGGCGCGGTCCGGGTGCCGGCCGGTCCCGCAGCCGGTTTGGCGTTACTGGCGCCCGCGTGGCAAGCTTGGCGAGGCGCGCGCGAGTGGCGGAATAGGCAGACGCGCACGGTTCAGGTCCGTGTGCCCGAAAGGGCATGGGGGTTCAACTCCCCCCTCGCGCACCATGAGGAAGGGGCCGATCCCATCGGGGTCGGCCCCTTTTACGCGTGCTCAGCCTCCCCTCGTGCTGTGGCCGGTGCCGGTCAGGTGGATGGCGCACGCAGGGCACGGGCGCCGCTCACCCCCGGTACGGCACCGAGGCAGCACGGCCCGCGGGGCCAGGGGCAGGACGGCGTCCCGGGATGCGACGGTGCCCGGACACGGGGTACGTGTCCGGCCACCGCGCTGGGGTTCAGGCACTTCCTATGGTGCGTGCCCTTGGCGGGTAGTCACTTACGCGGCGTGCTCACCTCCTCGCCGGTTGCGCCAGGCGGCGAGGAGCAGGTAGGCGATGCCGGTGGCGGCCAGCAGCGTCCCGCCGACGGTCAGCGGCCTGCCCGCGCCTCCGGTGAAGGGCAGGGCCACCTTCCGGGCGTCGGACACCACGATGGTGTATGGGTCATCCGCCTTGAGCTTGACCATGTCCGTGGCCCCGTCGGCCAGCGTGATGCCGGTGAAGGTGACCGAGAACCGGACCGGCTGTGCCAGGAGCTCGT
>CAMCQD010000004.1 GCA_945876925.1 uncultured Dermatophilus sp. | reverse complement strand
AGGGGCGTCTGGGAACCGCTGGCAGGTGCCGGTATGACGGCGGCCTGAGGCAACTAGGTGAACGGGGTCAACCTCGTTGCCTCAGGCCGCTCAACAGCGTCCGGGGTTCGCGCCCAGGGCGGATGGCTCAGTTATGGATGGCTGCGCCGTCTTCACCGGCAGTGATGTTCGCCGTCTCGATCTGGAAGGTCGAGTGGTGGATGGCGACGTCGAAGTGCTCGGCCACGCATTGCTTGATATCGCTCAGGATCTGGGTGGCGTGGCCGTCGGTGAAGCATTCGTCATTGACGACGATGTGCGCGGTCAGCGTTGGCAGCCCCGTCGCCACGGTGGTGGCGTGCAGGTCGTGCACGGCGACGACGTGATCGAGGGCGAGGATGTGCGCGCGCACCGCGTCCAGGTCAAGTCCCTTCGGGCTGAACTCCATGAGCACCGCGAGGGTCTCCCGTAGCAGCCGGATAGCTCGCGGCACGATGAGGGCAGCGATGAACAGGCCCGCGATGGCGTCAGCCTGCTGGAAGCCTGTGATCGAGATGATGATCGCGGCGACGATGACCCCGAGCGAGCCGAGGGCGTCATTGAGGACTTCGAGGAACGCGGCCCGCATATTGAAGTTCGCGCTGCGGCTAGAAGACAAGACCAGGATCGCGACGAAGTTCGCCACCAGCCCGATGATGCCGAATATCAGCAGCTCGTTGCCCCGGATCTCCGGTGGTTCGAATAGGCGGCGGATGCCCTCGACTGCTGCATAGGTGCCGACGACGATCAGCAGCGCGGCCTGGCCGAGCGCCGCGATCACCTCGACGCGCCGGAATCCCCAGGTTCTGCGGGAGTCGGCAGGCTTACGCATCAGGGTCGCGGCGATGAGCGCAACCAGCAAGCCGGAGGCGTCCACGATGGCGTGCACGGTGTCGGTCAGCAGGGCGAGGCTGCCCGTGATAAGCGAGCCGGCCGCCTGGGCGATGACGATCGTCGCAGTGAGCGAGAAAGCGATCCACAGTTTCGCCCGGAAATCCCCCGGCATCATGGAACCGGCGGGCACGTGGGCGTGCGAGTGGTCGTGCGAGTGGTCGTGCCTGCGGTGGCGTCCCGCGCTCATGCGCATGCGCTCCTTCCGGACGTAGCGGGGCCGGCCGACCGCAGGTGGCTGCACAGCACGACCGGGTTGCCGGTCGCCGCGAGCATGCTCCCGGCGGCGGCGATGAGGTCGAGCAGCAGGGCAGGTTCGGCGAGGGCGTACCAGCTCGCGCGCCCGTCCGGACGCACCGTGACCAGCCCGCATTGCAGCAGGAAACTCACGTGCTTACTCACCGTCGACTGCGCCAGCCCCAGGTGGGCCACGAGATCGCGGATCCGGTGCTCCCCGGAGGCCAGGTGCTGCACGATGGCCAGCCGGGCCGGCTCAGCCAGTGCCTGGAACAGATGCGCATAGGCCGCCGTCGCGACCCCATCGACTGGATCGCCCTCTGGCGTTATCATCGTCACGGAGCGATGATAACGCCAGAGGGCGATTATTCATAGTGGCCTTCCGGCGGGCGGACCGGTGCCGCATGGTCCCCGAGCCGGCGATACGCCCGCGGATCAGTGCGATGACAGCTCGGCCGCCCATGCCGTTCACGCTGCGATGGAGCCGACGTCCCGGATGTAGCGATCGCAGGTATACCGTTTTCGGGGCTCCGTGCCCGTTTACCTAGGTGAATGCGAGCGCATGTCCGAAAACGGTATACCTTCGATCGCTACGTTGGCGGTACGAGCATCGACCCGGCTCTGCCGCCGGTCCCCGGCGCGCAGCACCAGCCCGGGCTGGTGCGGGCCTTCGCTGGCGGCGCCCCGATCACGGAGGCGCAATCTCATTGCTGGGGGTGCAATCTCATCGAGCAGGCCGAGCGCATTCGCGCCCGGGAGTGGTCCCGCACTCCTCACCGCCTGGCCGATGCCGATACGCGGATCCCCCGCGAGCTGCTGCCGAGGACCGTTCGCCGGGGCTGGGGGCCGGTGACCGGGCCCCTCGTAAAGTGGGGGAGATGGGGAGCGATCCGTACGGTGCCGGGGCGGCCATGGGAGTGGCTGATCTGACAGCTGGTGACCGGGCTTGCGGTGCTGCGGGGTCCGGGGACCTCATGCCCCAGGCGGTCGCGGCGGCCCGCAGGCTGCTAGGGGCCAGGCTGACTTCGTGGCGTGGTGACCCTGCCGAGCAGGTGGTCGTGCGGATCACCGAAGCGGAGGCGTATGCCGGGCCGGACGATCCGGCCTCGCATGCGTTCCGGGGGCGTACTGCGCGCAATGCGGCCATGTTCGGACCGCCGGGGCACGCCTACGTCTACCGGCACATGGGCCTGCATGCCTGCTTCAACGTCGTCGCCGGGCCGGAGGGCGTTCCCACGGCCGTGCTCATCCGGGCTGGTGAGGTGATCGCCGGGGCCAGCGTCGCGCGTGAACGGCGCCTGGCGCGCGGTGCCCTCCGGCGGGAGTGCGAGCTGGCTTCCGGGCCGGCCCGGCTGACAGTGGCGCTGGGCATCACCCTGGCCGACACGGGAGCGCCGCTGGACGGCAGGGCGGGGTTGCTGCTCACCCTCGGCGAGCCGCTGCCGGACCGTCTCATCAGCGCTGGCCCCCGGGTCGGGGTCGGCTCGGCCCGCGAGGTCCGGGCCCGTTTCTGGATCACCGGCGACCCCACTGTCTCGGCCTACAAACCCGCCCCGCCACCCAAGGCCCCCAGGTCCGCACCTCCGCCGGGCAACCGCTAACGAGAACGCCACCCGGACGCGCCGTCAGGTGCCTGCGCTGCGTCCCCTGGTGGGCGCGGACTCCCCGCCTGGGGACGGCGAGCCCTCACCGGGTCAAGCAGCCCGCGTTGTGAGGAAGCCGCGACCGCCCGGGACGCCCGGTGGGCCGCGGGAGGCCGGCGCCGGGGGCGTAGTGGATGCGCGGTAAGCGGATCAGGTGCCCGGGCCGCTACCGGCTGGCATGATGGGCGGCCATGCGGGACAACCACACTGCAGAATGCGTCGAGGTCATCGTCACCGGCCCGCCCGGGGAGCAGCTAGCGGGCATCGCCCGTACCCTGGTGGCCGAGCGGATCATTGCGTGCGGCCAGATAACGCCCCAGGTCAGGTCGATCTTCCGGTGGGAAGGCCAGGTTAATGATGAGGCCGAATCCCGCGCGCACCTGCACACCGTCGCCCGCCTGGTGCCCGAGCTCACCCGGCGGGTGCGCGAGCTGCACCCCTATGACGTGCCCTGCATCATCGCGATGCCGCTGATCGGCGGGGATCCCGGCTACCTCGCCTGGGTGGCGGCTGAGACCACGGGGTCGTAGCGGGACGGCGCGTGCCATTCCGCTGATTCCCGTACGGTGAAATGGAACGGGTGAGGCAGGAGAGGCAGGGGCATGACCTGGGAGTACGAAGGCGGGAAGCAAGCGGATCAGCCAGGCCCGCGGCAGCGGCCAGTTGAGGGCATGCCGGACGGCATCCAGGATGAGGTGCGTCCGCGTCCGGCCAGCGAGGTGATCCACCACGACGGGGGCGAGCTGCCCGTCATCGGCACGCCGGCTACCGGCACCGGTAGCGGACAGGTGCAGCGGCAGGCCGGCGGGCAGGTGCAGCCGCGGCGGGCCTCCGAATCGTTCAGCGCGATCTTCGGGGACATCAAGCGGGTTGGCTGGTGGGCCGTGCCGTCCCGGTCCCGGGTGTTCTCGCTATTCGGCGACGTGTACCTGGATCTGCGCGAAGCCGCGATCCAGCCCGGGGAGAACCGCATCGACTTCTTCGGCGTGTTCGGTGACCTCAGGATCGTGGTGCCTGAGGGGATGCGGGCCGAGCTGCGCGGCAGCACCGTCTTCGGTGACAACAAGGTCGAACTCGGCACGGTCCCGCCCCGGCCCGGACCCTACGTGTCCTTGCACTGCTCGGGTGTATTCGGCGATATCAAGGTGATCGCCCTGCAGCCGGGGGTCAAGCCCGGGAAACGCTGGCGCTGGTTCTGAACCGGGCATCCGGGCCGGAGCACTGAAGGGGCCTGACACGGTGTAGCCGGCCTGGCGATCCCCGGCTTTCCCGGGCCCGGAACCTGGCCAGTTACGTGACGCAGGACGCGTGCGGGCGTTGCTGCGCTGACCGCGCTGACCCAGGGACTTGCCTGGCTGGCCAATGTCACTGTCCCCGCAGAGGGCGAGGCGGGCTCGCTCCCGGTCAGGAAATCAGCCGGGACTTACGACGGTGGCCTGCGCGGCGCTCGCGAAGCTGTCATACTCCGAGCCGATCGCGACGTACTCCCGGACGGGGCGAAGCTCCCGGCGAGAAATAATGCCCCGCAGCAGCCGGGGCGCGGCACAAGCGGCCAGCTCCCGGGACCCGGACGCGGGAAAACCCCAGGCGCACGAGAACAGTGCGGGGTTAGCGCTGATGCGCCAGACCCCGCACTGTGGCGGGCCGGGGCTGGTGGGCCGGGGGCGTTACCTCGCTCCCGGCGCACCCCCGCACTGTGGCGGGGTCAGCTCAGGTCGGCCCCATTGGAGTCGATGACCTTGCGGTACCAGCCGAAGCTCTTCTTCTTAATCCGGGCCAGATCCAGTTCGTCGTCATTGGTTCGATTGACGTAGATGAACCCGTAACGCTTGAGGAAGCCCTCGTGGGTGGAGATGAGGTCCATCACCGACCACGGGTTGTACCCGAACACCGGCACACCCGAGTCGATCGCCGCTTTCATCTGGGTGATATGGTCGCGCAGGTAGTCGATCCGGTAGTCGTCGTTCACCTCGCCGTTCACGAGTTCGTCCTGCTCGCCGAGGCCGTTCTCGGTGACGATGAGCGGCAACCGGTACCGGGAATGGATCTCCTGCAACGTCGTGCGGAAGCCGACCGGGTCGATCCACCATCCCGAGAACCGCGTCCTCGCCAGGTGCGGGTTGTCTGCGGGCTCGCCCGGCCCGTGGATATTGCCGTCCTCGTCTACCAGGGTCTTTCCCTCGACGTACGCCACCGTGTCGGTGTTGTAGTAGTTGAAGGCGATGAAGTCCGGCTTGCCGTTCTTCATGATGGCCAGATCCTCATCGGTGACGTCGAGGCTGTGCCCGGAGCGGGTGATGAAGTCCAGGGCGAGCGTGTTGTACTCGCCGTATACGGCGGCGTCCAGGTAGAGCCAGTTACGGACGGCGTCCCAGTACCGGGCGGCGAGGACATCCTTCGGGTCGGATGAGGCGGGGATAGTGACGCTGATGTTCGGCGCCGGGCCGATCTTGCACTCCGGGCGCAACTCGTGCAGGAGAGCCATCGCCTGGCTCTGGGCGACGAACATGTGGTGGTTCGCCTGGTAGATCGGGTAGTCCTCCCGTGACCCGCCGACTACGTGATCGGCGACCAGGGTCATTACGTTCTGCTCGTTAATCGTCTGCCAGTAGGTCACCCGGTCGCCGAACCGCTCGAAGCAGATCCGGCTGAAGCGGACGAACGCCTCGATGGTCTCCCGGCTGGCCCAGCCTCCCTTCGCCTCCAGCGCCGCCGGCAGGTCGAAGTGGTAGATCGTCACGATGGGCTCGATGCCCTGGCCCCGCAGCTCGTTGATGAGGTTGTCGTAGAAATCGATCCCGGCCTGGTTCACCTCACCGGTTCCCTGGGGAATGATGCGCGTCCACGCAATCGAGAAGCGGTAGGCCTTCAGGCCCAGCTCGGCGAAGAGCAGCACATCCTCGGCGTAGCGTCCGTAGTGGCCGGAGCACACCGTGAAATCGGGCGTGCCCTCGGGTATTGCCTTGGTGTCCTGCACGCTCGGCCCTTTGCCGTCGGCGCGGGAGGCACCCTCGATCTGATAGGCGCTGCTCGAAGCGCCCCAGAAGAAGTCGCTCGGGAATGCCATGATCAGTCAGTTCCTCTCGTCGTGCAGCTCAGATCCGGTGGCCGGTTTCCCCGCCTCGCTCATGACCAGTTCGTCCTGGGCCATCTGCCCGTCTCCGGGCCCGGCGGTGTCGTGCTCCTCCTCGTACCCGGCGCGGGCGGCCTGCTCATCCCGGTAGGCGAGCGCGTCGGCGGCGCGGGCGAACAGGAAGTACACCGCGATGGCAATGCCGAGGCACAGGACCTGGAACACGGCGTGCCGCCACCCGCCGATGATGAATCCCGAGACGATCGGCGGGGTCGTCCACGGGGCCATCACGCCGCCGAACAACGGCAGCAGGCCGGTGGCCATCCCGAAGTAGAGCAGCGTCGAGTTGATCAGCGGGGTCAGGAAGAACGGCACGGCCAGCAGCGGGTTCATGACGATCGGGGTGCCGAAGGTGATCGGCTCGTTGATGTTGAACACCGCGGGCGCACCGCCCAGGCGGCCAAGGGTCTTGAACTGGGTCGACTTGGCTAGCAGCAGCATGTAGACGACCAGGCCGATAGTGACGCCGGCGCCGGTCATGTTCACGTAGTTGTCCAGGAACTGCATCGTGAAGATGCGTCCGCCGTTCTCGATCGTCAGCTCGCGGCCACTGTCGATGATCGCCTGATTCGCGGCCGTGTTGGACAAGGCGATCGGGCTCATCACGCCAGAGACGATGGACGAGCCGTGTACGCCGAAGAACCACAGGAACGGGATGAGGAAGGAGACGACGATGATGCCCGGCAGCGAGTCAGACAGGCCCTGCAATGGCGTCTGGATCGACGTGTAGATCGTCTCGATCATCGTGGTGCCGAAGGCCCGGAAGATACCGAAGATGACGGCGGCGATCGTCATGATCGCGGCGCCGGGGATCAGCGAGGTGAAGGCGGTGGCGACATTCGGGGGCACGCCGTCGGGCATCTTGATGGTGATGTCCCGCCGCAGGAACCACGTGTACGAGAGGCCGACGAAGAAGGCGACGATGATGCCGCCCACCATGCCCTGCGACCCCGACCAGATCAGGGGCAGGACGCCCTCGACAGGCTGAGTCGCGCCCTCGGGGGTGAGCTGCAGCGGGGTGAGCAGCACCATGGTGCACAGTGCCCAGAAAGCCGCCGGTGCCGCATCGAAGCCCTCATTGCGAACCCAGCTGTAAGCGATCCCCATGCACGCGACGACGCCGAGCATGTTAAAAGTCGATACGTACACTCCATTGAAGATCGCGCCCAGGATGCTCGGAAAACCGGGCGTCTCCAGCCACTCGAGCCAGGCCGGAATAGGCAGATTGCCCAGTAGCAGGAATATGGCTCCCACGATAGTAAGCGGCATCACGAACATCATGCCGTTCTTCAGCGCGGTGATCGGGCGGGTGTTAACGAAGGTGAGGATCGGCGGGATCACCTTGTCGTTGATGACTTCTCCGAAGGACGCCATGTCCTTTTCCTTTCGAGTGTCCTCATCGTTGAGGGGAAGGCTGCGGCAGGTAACGTGCCAGAGCCGCGGTCAGGACGAGGTACATCCTGCGTGGTTCACCCCCCGCCCCTCCACCAGAGCAGGTTCCGCCATGGCGGAAGAAGAGCGGATGGACGCCCCATACCCCCGTCCCTAGGGTGAACACCAAGCGCCACGTTGCCGCCTCGGGACGTCCGCCGGATCACGCAGAAGGGAAACCCTGCCCATGAACCCTGCCGATTACGAAGCCGCGTTCAAGATCATCTCGGTCGCCGGCAACGCCAAATCGCTGGCCATGATGGCCATCCGCGAGGCCCGCGAGGGCGACATGGACGCGGCCCGCGCGCACCTGGCCCAGGCCGACACGTACCTCCACGAGGCCCACGGCGCCCAGACGAGCATGCTGACGCAGGAGGCGCGCGGCAACGCCGTGCCAGTCAACATCATCCTCGTGCACGCCCAGGACCACCTGACCGGAGCAATGCTCATCCGCGACCTCGCCGACGAACTCGTGGAAATCCACGCCGCCTTACGTTCCCCGGCCGTCTGACCACAGCAGGCCGGCCCGTCACCGATCAAAGGAGATCACCATGAAGGTCCTGCTCGTGTGCGCCGCTGGCATGTCCACCAGCCTGCTCACCAGCAACATGAAAAAGCACGCCGCCGAGGGCGACGTTGTCGAGGCCGTGCCGATCGGCGAACTCGAGTCGGTCATCGGCTCCTACGACGTTATCCTGCTCGGCCCGCAGATCCGCTTCAAGGAAAAGGACGTCAAGAAACTCGCCGACCCCAGGGGTATTCCGTCCGGCGTCATCGACATGCGCGCCTACGGGATGATGGACGGCAAAGCCGCCATGGCCCAGGCCCGCAAGCTGGCCGCCGGGAAGTAAACATGTCGCTCGACAAGCGTCGGGCACTGATCGAGATACTGGCGGCGGCTCCCCGCCCCGTGCCGGGTGAGGAGCTCGCCGCCCAGCTGCGGGTCTCGACCCGCAGCATCCGGACCTACGTCGCCACGCTCAACAGGCGCGGCTCCGTCGTGCTCACCTCCCACCGGGGCTACTCGCTCGACCCCCGGGGACGCGAGCATCTGGCTGCCCTGCGCCAGCGCGCCTCGCAGATCGACACACCCGAACACCGCCTGCAGTACCTGTGCCGCCGCCTCGCCCAGGCCAGCGACCCCCTGAGCATCCACGACCTCGCCGACCGGCTCTTCGTCAGCCAGTCAACGCTCCAGGCCGATCTGACGCGGGCGCGCGAGGTGCTGCGCGAGCACGAGCTCGTGCTCCGGCGGGACCGTCACCTCATCTGGCTGGAGGGATCCGAACGCTCCCGGCGCCGGGTCGTGCGCCACACCATGCAGCAGTCCAGGCAGGGCCTGGTGCCCACGTGGCAGGCCTTCACGCAGGAGTACCCCCACCTCGACCTGGGCACCCTGCGCCGCCGGGTCGCCCAGGTCGTCGCGGAAAACGATCTGGAACTCAGCGAGTACGCCCTCGCCGACCTCCTGCTGCACCTGGCGGTCACCGGCGACCGGATCCGTGAAGGCCACCCCCTGCCGGCCCCGGAATGGCCGCTACGCAAACGGGATACCGTCATCGACTCCGCCTGCCGCGCCATCGCCGGCGTGGTCGCGGACGTGCTCGGCGTCCGGCTGCCCGGCTCCGAACTGGACGCCCTCTACGGCATCCTCGTGGTGCGGGCCACGCGCGCGGACTCCGCAGCCGCCGCCGAGGCCGTCATCGACCCGCAGTTCAAGATGCTCGTCAGCGAGACCCTCGACCTCGTCGCCGCCAAATACCTGCTGGGCCCGGGCGACCCGTCGATGCTGCTGAAGACGACGCTGCATGTGCAGAACCTCGTCGCGCGGGCCCGCTCGGGGCTGTCACTGACCCACCCCCTGGGAACGGCCTTCAAGGACAACCACCCGCTTATCCACGACCTCGCGCTCGACTTCGCCCAGCGCCTCGAACAGCGCCTGGGCATCACCGTGCCCCCAGCCGAGGTGGACTACCTGACCCTCCACATGGGCATGCAGTACCTCACCTACCTCGAGCAGCGTGACCTGTTGACGATCACGCTCGTCGTGCCGCACTACTACGACCTGCGCGCCCGCGTGACCGGCGCCCTCACGGCGGCGCTGCGCGGGCGGGCCGTGATCGAGCGCGTCCTCACGGCCCTGGAGTACGACCCGGCCGAGGTCAGCAGCGACCTCGTGGTGTCGTGCGGGCCGGCATGCGGTGAGCCGGCCGCGCCGGTGGTGACCGTGAGCCCGCTGCTGTCGCGCGCCGACCTGGAACAGGTGAGCGCGGCCGTCGCCGCCGAGCTGGACCGCAACATTCGCCGGCGCATCCGCACCACGTTGTTCACGCTCATCGACCCCAGCCTCTTCCTGCACGTGCCCAGCGTGGCGACGAAGGAAACCGCGCTGGAGATGATGGCCGCCCGCATGGCCGGGGAGGGCTACGTAGGGGAGGACTTCCTCGCCGGGGTGCTCGACCGCGAGGAACGCTCAGCCACGTCCTTCGGGGGCAACTTCGCGATCCCGCACTCGATGCGCATGGACGCTGAGGCGACCGCGATCTCGGTACTGGTGAGTGACAAAGGCATTCCGTGGGGCGCTACGACCGTGCGGCTGGTGCTGCTGTTCGCGCTGTCCCCGGACGGGCGGCAGGCCTTCCGCGACGGGCTGGACCAGCTCATCAAGCTCCTGGCCGAACCCGCGAACATCGCCGCGCTGCTGGCCGCCGGGACCAGCGCCGAGAGCTTCCTCGCCGCCCTGGGTGACGTGCTGGACCGCTGACCCCCTAAGGCCCGGGCAGGTGATGAGGAACACCCGCCCGGGTCTTAGGGTCAGCGCCCGGGCGGGTGAGTGGTTCAGTCGTTGATGGAGATGCGGATGCTCCCCTTGGATTCCCCGTTGGTGACCGGGGTCGAGACCACTCCGATGGACTGCAGGGCCTGCACGAACTCGCGCCGCTCCTGCGGCACCTGGCCCAGGTACTGGCTCTCGAAGGCATCCAGGTCGACGTAGGCGATGCTGGCCTGCTTGTCCGGGTCCGGGACGGTACGGGTGAAGCCCTGGTTGTCGCTCAGCTTGCCCTGCGGGGAGGCGAGCTGGTCCATGTAGGCGGTGTTCGCCGCGACGAGCAGCTTGTCGCCGGCCACCTTGCGCGGGATGGCCAGGCCCCCGGTTTGCTGCGCAACGGCCTTCTGGATGTTGTCGAGCACCTGCGAGGCCGCGGCCGTGTCGGTGGTCATCCGGGCCGCGATCTTCGGCAGGCCGCCGCCGGAAGCCAGCTGGCGGAAGTCCTGCTTGGCGGCGATCACGTCGAACTGCGTCCCCAGCAGGGTGCCCGCGTCCCCGGGCAGGTTCAGCCCGGAGGTTTCCCGGGCCTTCTTGAGCAGGTCCTGCGGGTCCTGCCCGGCCGCTTTCATGATCGAGGTGATCGAGGGCCAGTAGTCCTCGAGCAGGGTCTTGCCGCCGGCCAGGGACAGCACCGCGCCGGTGTCAGCCGGCAGGTCCCCGACGCCTGAGGTCGTGTTGACGGCGGGCTGGCTGGAGCCGCGGCCAGCCACGGCCAGCTCGGCATAGTCGGAGGCGAATCGCACCGTCATCGCGACACGTCCCGCCTTCTGCGCCAGCTCGTCCAGCGCGGCCGGGACCGAGGCGCTGCTCAGCCCGTGTATGAAGGACTTCTGGTCGTACCAGGCGGAGGCGATGCCCTGATCGCCCAGGGCAGCCATGTCCCCGGAGAAGTTGTCATTGCCGGCCAGCCTCCCGGCCTGGAGTTCCTCGCGGAGCCGGGACTCGGCGTCTTTTTCCACGATGAGGGCGTACCCGTCCTGGTAGATCCGCACGGTTTCCTTATTCGCGGTGCTCGCGGCGGAGGGCGCCCCGGGGAGGCGAGGCTGCAAGCCGCCGGGGGTTTCCTTGACGGCGCTGCGCAGCACCGTCTCGACTTTCTTCAGGCCCTCCTCGGCCTTGGCCTGATCCTTGACCTCCACCGCCATCACCGTGACCGGCTGCCCGTTACCGGAGGCGGGCAGCGTCGCCACGCCGATCCGGTCGCCGAGCCACGGCCCGACATCATTGGCGTAGTCGATTCCCTTGAGCTGGGAACCCTGCTGGTTCTGCATCCAGTCGAACAACGAGCGCTTCGGATCGGCGGCGTTGAGCGCGTTCTTCACATCGGGCAGCTTGTCGAGCAGGCGGAATGCCCCCACCTTCTGGGCAGCTGAGGGGTTGAGGTCCAGCCGGGCATAGGCCACCGCGGACGCGGGCAGCACATCCGCCGGCTGCTTGCCCCCTCCGAGCAGGCCGTTGAATGCTCCCAGCGCGTAGGCGCCCCCGGCAGCGGCCAGCACGGCAGCGGCCACCCCGCCGGCGATGAGGCCCTTGCTCGGCTTCTTCGTGGCAGGTGCAGAACCCGCGCTCTCCGCAGTGGATTCGGTGGGCTGCGACATCTTCAGAATCTCCCCTAGTAACCGATAGGACACCCGGGCGTGTCCATCAACTCGTGCCACGAGCCTAGCGAATCTGAGCACAGGCGCCTCACAGACCAGCGATAAGCATGACCCGCCATCGGGGGGCGAACCGGGATCGGGACGGACCCGGTGGCCAGTAACGTCCGTGGAGGAATCTCGATGTCACGACGCTCCGGCGCCGCGGTGTTCACCTGCGCGTTACTGCTGTTCTCCCCGGCAGTTCCCGTCCTGGCGGCACCGTCCCCGGCCCCGGGCCCCACGGCTGCCAGTTCCGCGCCGGCTAGTTCCGCCAGGGCCCGTGACGTGCTGGCCCGCCAGGCCGAGCTGACCGCGAAGTACGAAGCCGCCCAGGCCAGCCTGGACGCCGCCGTCGCCGAGGTCGGACTGGCCACCGAGGCGTTCAACCACGCGCGCTCCCGGCAGCAGGCAGCCCGCACCGCCCTGGCCGCTGCCGGGAAGAAAGCCGACCGGGCCATGCTGGCCAGCGCCCGGGCCAGCGGCCGCGTCAACCAGCTCGCCGCATCGCTGTATATGCAAGGCGGCGACCTGTCCGGCTGGGAATTCATCCTCGGGGTGCGCTCTGCCGAGCAGCTCATCCGGCGCGCCGCCGGGGTGGACGCGGTGGAGACCCACCGGGCGGGCATCGCCTCCCGGGCAGCGGAGGCCGCGATGGCCGCGGCCAAGGCCAAGCGGGCGGCAGCCCAGGCGGAGCTGAAAGCCCGGACCGCCGCCGCGCAGGCCCAGAGCGCGCGCACCCGGGCCGAGGCCGTCGTCACAGCGGCCACGGCCCGCACCGCCGCGCTGGAGCGCGAGCAGCAGGCACTGCTGACGGAACTAGCCGACCTGCGCAACAGCAGCGTAGAGGCAGAGATGGCCCGGCTCATCGCCTCAGGTGAATCGGCCGCGCGGGCCCAGCTCAAGGTGCAGGCCGCAGCGAGTACGCACACCGCCCCGGCGCCTGCGGTAAACCGCAAAGGCGCCGCGGTCGCCATCGCCTTCGCGAAACTGCAACTCGGGGAGCCGTACCTGTGGGGCGGGGAAGGGCCGGCCAGATGGGATTGCTCGGGACTGACCATGAAGGCGTGGGCCGCGGCGGGAGTGCCGCTGACGCACTACACCGTCAGCCAGTGGGAGCAGACCGCCCGGGTCCCGCTGGGCCAGCTGAAACCCGGTGACCTCGTGTTCTTCGCCAAGGACAAGAGCGACATCAGCACCATTCACCACGTGGGCCTCTACGTCGGTGGCGGCCGGATGATCGAAGCGCCGCGCACCGGGATGAACGTGAAGTACTCCTCGATCTACCGCGCCTCCCTCATGCCATACGGCGGCCGCGTCGGCTGAGCCGGCACCGCCGGTGACCCCCAGCCGGGCGAAGCGGGCTGCGCTGGAGGTGATTCCGGGCGAAGATCGGCAGCTGCACGGTTCCGGGCGCAGGCACGGCCAGGCAGCGCGATCGGGTGAGCGCACCGGGGCGCCGGTGGTCCGGGCCCTGCGCGCGGCCGGCGTGGAAGCCGATGACAGTCCCCGCCAGCTGGCCGAGTGCTCCTTCGACGCCCCGGATTACCGGGTGCCCCCGGTCGCGGTCGCGTTCCTGCGCGCGGCCGGCGAGGTGCGCCGGGCCGTGGCCGCCTGCGCCGGGCACGGCGTCCCGGTGATCCCGCGCGGCGGCGGAACCTGTGATGGCAGGCAGCGCCAGCGGCCAGGGCGTGATCATCGGCACGGCGCGCAACCTGACCGGGATCGGTGAGCACCGGGGCCGATGCGCCCGTGCTCACCGACGGGTTCTCCTGCGCCCTGGCGGTGCGCCACGTAGCACCCGGGCGCGCCCGGCACCTGGCCGAACTGCTTGATCCGCGCCCGCGCTGAGTCCCGCCCGGGGGTGCTTACTGGCCGGTGCCGCGGCTGTGCGTGGGCGAGCTCGTGGCGGGCTTGAGCGGGTTGCGGAAGTTCTGGTCGATGGCCCGCTGGAACGCCTCCCGGATGACCCGCTCGGCGGTCTCCTTGTCCGCCCAGTGCGCGCCCTCGACGGACTTGCCCGGCTCGAGGTCCTTGTAGGTCTCGAAGAAGTGCTGGATCTCCAGGCGGTCGAACTCGCTCACGTCGTCGAGGGACTGGCGGTGGATGGCGCGCGGGTCCTTGGCGGGGACGCACAGGATCTTGTCATCGCCGCCGGATTCGTCCCGCATGTGGAACATGCCCAGCGCGCGCGCCTGGATGAGCACGCCCGGGTACGTGGGCTGGTCCAGCAGCACGAGGGCGTCCAGCGGGTCCCCGTCCTCGCCCAGGGTGTCCTCGATGTACCCGTAGTCGGACGGGTACTGCGTGGAGGTGAACAGCATCCGGTCCAGCCTGATCCGCCCGGTCTCGTGATCGACCTCGTACTTGTTGCGCTGGCCCTTGGGGATCTCAACCGTGACGTCGAAGAACAGGGGCTCGTCGTTGCTGGCTGCGTTGTTCATGACGAGGGCTCCTTCGTATGGATTCCGGCGGCCCGGCACGGCTGGGCCGCCGGGCGGGCCGGGTAGCGGGCCGGTCCTGACCTGAGCGTACCGTCACGGCCGGACGCGTACGTGCCAGGAAGCCGGACAGGTACCGCCCGTCATGCCGGATGCGGGTGCGCTGCGGCGTGCCGGAGTGGCAGGGTGAGTGAGTGATCGATTGGGAACTGGCCGCCGCCACGGCCCGGAGCCTGTCCCCGCCCGGCCCGTGCGTCCCCGCCGGTGAGGCCCGGGGAGCCGTCCGGGAGCTGCGCGCCTGCGCCCGGCGGGCGAGCGAGCTCATCGGCGGCATCGCCGGGCTGAGCGCGCCGTGGGATGAGCGCGGCGTGCTGGTCGTGGACCGCAGCGGCTGGATCGGGGCCAGCACCTCCTCCTTCGCCTACCTGTTCGATCCGGTCGTGGAGGGCCTGCTCACCCGGGAGAAGGGCCGCGCGCCGTCCCGCTGGGCCCGCACCGCCGCCGCCCGCGCCACCGCGGTCGAGGTCGGCTCGCTGCTCGGCTTCCTGGCCACCCGGGTGCTGGGCCAGTACGAGCCGGCCGCCGGGCGCCCCGCTGCGCAGGCCCGGCTGCTGCTCGTGGCACCCAACGTGGTGGAGACCGAACGCCGCCTGGGCCTGCACCCGGCCGACTTCCGGCTGTGGGTCTGCCTGCACGAGGAAACCCACCGGGTGCAGTTCAGCGCCGTGCCCTGGCTGCGCGAGCATGTGCTGGGGCTGCAGCGGGACCTGGTCACCGGCCTGACGGGTACCGTCGGGGACCTCGGGCCGGTGCTGCGCGAACTGACCGGGCGGCTCCCGCGTGTGCTCGCCCCGGGCGGCATGGGCCTGGGCGAGCTGGTGCTCGACGAACCGGCGCGCGAACGGCTGCTGCGGATCAACGCGGTGATGGCGCTGCTGGAGGGGCACGCCGACGTGGTGATGGACGCCGTCAGCCCGGTGCACGTGCCCAGCGTCGCCACTATCAGGGCCCGGTTCGACGCCCGCCGCCGGGGCCTGGGGATGCTCGACGTCGTGCTGCGCCGCCTGCTCGGCGTGGAGGCGAAGATGGCCCAGTACCGCGACGGCGCCGCCTTCGTGCGGGCGGTGCAGGCCCGCTGCGGCGTCGCCGGATTCAACCGCGTGTGGGAATCGCCGGACCTGCTGCCGCACGTCGGTGAGCTGCTCGAGCCCGAGCGGTGGCTGCGGCGGGCCGGCTCGTGAGCGGTCCCGGGCCGGCGGTGGCGGCTACCCGGGTCGCCGTGCGCGAGCTGCTCGCCGAGCATTCCGGCGACCTGCCGGGACGGCGTCTGCTCGTGGCCTGCTCAGGAGGGCCGGATTCGCTGGCGCTGGCCGCCGCCGCGGCGTTCGAGGCACCCCGGGCCGGCTGGTCGCCCGGCGCGGTCGTCGTCGATCACGGCCTGCAGCGCGGCTCTGACCTGGTGGCCCGGCAGGCCGGGCGGGCCTGCGCCGCGATGGGCCTGGACCCGGTGCGCATCGTCCGCGCGCACCTGCCCGCCTCCGCTGACGCCAGCCCGGAGGGCGGGGGACCTGAGGCGCTGGCCCGCGCCGCCCGCTACGCCGCGCTGGAGCAGGTGGCGGCGGACTGCTCCGCCGGCCTGGTGCTGCTCGCCCACACCCGCGACGACCAGGCCGAGCAGGTGCTCCTGGGGCTCATGCGGGGTTCGGGCGCCCGGTCCCTGTCGGGCATGCCCCGCCGCCGCGGGGTGTTCGCCCGGCCGCTGCTGGGGGTGCCCGCGGCCACAACCCGGGCCGCCTGCGCCGAACTGGGCCTGACCCCCTGGCACGATCCGCACAACGACGATCCGCGGTTC
>CAMCQD010000003.1 GCA_945876925.1 uncultured Dermatophilus sp. | reverse complement strand
GGGGGAGTCGAAGTCGTCACCCCGAACCCGCTGTCCTCGGGCGCGGCGAAATGGAACCTGCTGGCCCCGTACGCGGTGTACAGCGACGGGGGCGCCCGGCCCGGCGCCGGGCTGGCGTACCTGCGCGCGCTGCTCACCGGCGGGCACGTGAAACTGCAGCCCAAGTCCGGGCGGGAAGCCAGCGAGGCGTTCCTGCAGGGCAGCGGCGACGTGCTCATCTCCTACGAGAACGAGGCCCTCTTCCTCCAGCGGCAGGGGGAGGCCGTGCAGACGGTGCACCCGCCGCGCACCTTCCGGATCGACCTGCCGGTGGCCGTGGTCCCCGGCGGGGACGGGCAGGCCGGAGCCGAGGCGTTCAGCGCCTACCTGTACACCGCCGGAGCGCAGCGGGTCGCCGCCGAGGCCGGGTTCCGCCCGGCAGACGAGGAAGTGCTGCGCCAGTACGCCGGCAGCTTCCCGGTACCGGAGAAGCTATGGACCATAGGCGACCTCGGCGGCTGGGCCGCCGCCGACGCGCAGTTGTTCGACCCGGGCGAGGGCACCATCTCGGCGATCTACGACGAGGCCAGCCAGTGAGCCGGCGCTCCCCGGCCGGTGCGCTGACCGCCGGCGTAGTCGCCCTGTGGCTGTCCGTGCTGGTGCTGCTGCCGCTGGCGGCGCTCGCGGCGACCTCCCTGACGGGAGGGCCGGGCGCGTTCTGGGAGGCGGTCACCGCCCCTGCCGCGCTGGCCGCGCTGCGGATCACCACCGGGATCTCGGCAGCGGTGGCGCTGCTCAACGCCGTGGCGGGCACCCTCATCGCCTGGGTGCTGGTGCGCGATGACTTCCCGGGCAAGGGCCTGGTCAACGCCGTCATCGACCTGCCGTTCGCGCTGCCGACCATCGTGGCCAGCATCGTGCTGCTGTCGCTGTACGGGCCGGAGAGCCCGGCCGGGGTCCACCTGAACGCGACGGGGTGGGGGGTGGCGGTGGCGCGGGGGTTCGTCACCTTGGGGTTGGTGGTGCGTGCGGTGCAGCCGGTGCTCATCGAGGCCGACCGGGAGGCCGAGGAGGCCGCCGCCTCCCTGGGCGCGGGCAACCGGACCATCTTCACCCGGATCGTGCTGCCCGCGCTGGTGCCGGCGATCCTGTCGGGCACCGGGCTGGCGTTCGCGCGGGCCATCGGCGAATACGGGTCGGTGGTGCTCATCGGCGGCAACGTTCCCCGCGAGACGCAGGTGGTGTCGCAGTACATCCAGCAGCAGATCGAGGTGGGCAGGCCCGGGCACGCCGCCGCGGTGTCGGTGGTGCTGCTCGTGATCGCTTTCGCGGTGCTGTTCGCGCTGCGCCTGGTCTCCGGGGCGGGGCAGCGCAGGATGGAGGCGGCGCCATGAGGCTTGCGGCCCCGGCCCGGCTGGGCCTGCGCGCGGTGGCGCTGGCGTACTTGCTCGTGCTGGCCGGCCTGCCGGTGGCCACGATCCTGTGGCAGACGTTCTCGCCCGGCTGGGCGACGTTCTGGTCGTGGGTCACCACCCCGGCGGCGATCAGCGCGTTCAACCTGTCCCTGGCGATCGTGGCGATCACGGTGCCGCTCAACGTGGTGTCCGGGGTGCTCACCGCGCTGGCGCTGGTGCGCGGGAGGTTCCCGGGTAAGGGCGTGCTGCAGGCGGTCATCGACCTGCCGTTCGCGGTGTCCCCGATCGTGGCCGGGGTCGCCCTCATCACCCTGTGGGGGTCCGGTGGCTGGTTCGGGTTCGCCGAATCGGCGGGGTTCCAGATCATCTACGCCATCCCCGGCATGGTGATCGCGACCGTGTTCGTCACCATGCCGTTCGTCGTCCGCGAGGTCGAGCCGGTGCTGCGGGAGCTGGGTGACTCGGCCGAGCAGGCCGCCGCCACTCTCGGCGCGGGGCCGTGGCAGGTGTTCTGGCGGATCACCCTGCCGTCGATCAGGTGGGGGCTGACCTATGGCGTGGTGCTCACCATCGCCCGGGCACTGGGGGAGTTCGGGGCGGTCATCATGGTCAGCTCCGGCTTCCCGGGGGTGTCTCAGACGCTCACGCTGCTAGTGCATGCCCGTTACCTCGACGATCACAACACGTACGGCGCCTACGCGGCCGCGACCGTGCTCATGGGCATCGCGGTGCTCGTGCTGGCGCTGATGACCTTGCTCGAACGACTCAGGAGCCGGCCATGATCCAGGTGGAACGCGCCCGCAAGCACTACGGCGGCTATCTCGCCCTCGATGATGTCGACCTGACCATCCCGGACGGGTCGCTGACGGCGCTGCTCGGCCCGAGCGGGTCGGGTAAGTCGACCCTGCTGCGGGTGATCGCCGGGCTGGAGGGCCTGGATTCCGGCGCGGTCGTCATTGACGGCACCGACGTGACCGGGGTGCCCCCGCAGCGGCGCGGGATCGGATTCGTGTTCCAGCACTATGCCGCGTTCTCGCACATGACCGTCCGGGACAACGTGGCGTTCGGGCTGGTGATCCGCAAGCAGCCGAAGCGGCGGATCGACGCCCGGGTCGATGAGCTGCTGGGGATCGTGGGCTTGTCCGGGTATGCCAGCCGGTATCCGAGCCAGCTCTCGGGCGGCCAGCGCCAGCGGATGGCGCTGGCCCGGGCGCTCGCGGTGGATCCGCGGGTGCTGCTGCTGGATGAGCCGTTCGGGGCGCTGGATGCCAAGGTGCGCGGGGATCTGCGGGCGTGGCTGCGCCGGCTGCACGACGAAGTGCCGGTCACGACGGTGCTGGTCACGCACGATCAGGAGGAGGCCCTGGACGTGGCCGACCGGATCGTGGTGCTCAACCAGGGCCGCATCGAGCAGGAAGGCGACCCGGACACGCTGTACGAGCGGCCGGCGAACGATTTCGTCATGGGGTTCCTGGGCTCGGTGGCGGTGCTGGGCGGCCGGTCGGTCCGCCCGCACGACATCACCCTGGAGCGGGACCGGGCTGCCGCGCTGCGGCACGACTCCGGCAACCGGGCGGGCGTCGGGGTGATCGAATGCCGCGTGGAGCGGGTGGTCGCGCTCGGCTTCGAGGTGCGCATCGACCTGCTCGCGGGCACGGGGGAACGGTTCAGCGCCCAGCTCACCCGTCGCGCCGCGCACGCCCTCAATGCCGCCCCCGGGGAGACCGTCTACGCCCGGGTCGGCGAGATCACCAGCGCCATCGAGACCGACCCGGCCCTGGCGATCTGACCCGTCCCCTCGTAGGCCATGCGGCGCGACGGCGGCGACGGGGCCGGCGTCGCCGGGCGTGCGGTCAGGCGGCTAGGTGCTCTAGCAAGATCCGGGTGCCGATGGCGATGAGCACCAGCCCGCCGATGAACTCGGCGGGCCTGCGGAAACGCACCCCGGCCCGGTGCCCGATGAGCACGGCTACGAACGACAGCAGCAGGGTGACCAGCCCGATGATCGCGATGGCCTGCAGGATCGACACATCCAGCACCGCGAACGACACCCCGACCGCGGCCGCGTCCACGCTGGTCGCGAACCCGAGGACGACCAGGTGGCGCACTCCCATCCCGGGAGCGCCGTGGTCGTCCTCGCCTGCGGTCACCGCGTCCCGGATCATCTTCCCGCCGATCACCCCCAGCAGGACGAAGGCGATCCAGTGGTCGACCGGGGCTGCGAACTGCGCGAACTGGGAGGCGAGCAGCCACCCCGCCAGCGGCATCGCGGCCTGGAACGCGGCGAACGTGAGCGCGATGATCACCGCCTGGCGCACCAGCTGCGAGCGGATGCGCAGCCCGCTGGCCAGGGAAGCGGCGAAGGCATCAGCGGACACGCCGACCCCGGCGAAGAGCAGCGACCACAAGGACACGGACAGGCCTTTCTGAGCGCGGCGCGCATGCTGCCGCGAGCGGGAAACCGCAGCGCCCTGACCCGGGAACCGGCCCGGACAGCCCGCACAAGCAGGTAAGGCATTGCTTCGCGTTCACTGTCGGCGGCGTGCTGCGGGTGTGTCCACGCCCAAGCTGGATGTGCGAGTCGTCAAACAATCCGGAACGGGTCCTCGTACCGTCCTGACCTGCGCTGATCCAGTAGCATGAAGGCGAGGTCACCGGGCTGGCGCGCGTGCGCGAAAATGAGCCCGGCCGGTACCGGACCGGCCGTTCCGGGCCCGGGATGCCGACGGCAGTTCCCGGGGCGCACCGGCCCGGGACGATACCCCGGTCTCTCCGCCGAGACGGGGACGTGCGCCGGTGCGGGATGAGAGGAGGGGCACGGCATGCGGGTCCAGCCTGCCGGGGCGCGATGGTGAAAACCCCGCCCGCCCAGGCCAGCCGGGTCGCCGAGGACTACCTCACCCTGATCTGGAAGGCCAGCGAGTGGCCCGGCGACGGGCGCCGCCCGACGACCACCGAGCTGGCCGCCTCCCTGGGCGTGACGATGTCCACGGTGTCGGCCAGCCTCAAGCGCCTGGCCCGGGAAGGGCTCATCCGGTACGAGCCGTACGGGCCGATCGAGCTCACCGGGGAAGGCGAGCGGATTGCCCTGGCCGTGGTGCGCCGTCACCGCATCATCGAGACGTTCCTGGTCGAGCACCTCGGGATGCCCTGGGACGAGGTGCACGCCGAAGCCGACCGGCTCGAGCACGCAGTGTCCGACGCGCTCATCGAGCGGATGGACGCGCTGCTCGGCCGTCCCGACGCCGACCCGCACGGCGACCCGATCCCCGGGCGCGGGGCCGCGCCGGCGGTCCCGGCCGTGCTGCTGTCGGCGTGCAGCGCCGGGAGCCTCGTGCGGATCGTGCGCGTCTCAGACGAGCAGCCGGCCATCTTGCAGTTCCTCAGCGACCGGCAGATCGCCATCGGCACGCTGCTGCGCGTCGAGGCCCCGCTGGCGGCGACCGGGCTCATGCGGGTCAGCCTGGGCGCGGACCTGGGCGCACCGCCCCGCCCGGCCGGGGCCGCTGAGCCGTTCGACCTGAGCGAGCCGATCGCCCGGGCGATCCACGTGACCGTCCCGGACCGGTGAGGTCCGCCGCCGCCTGCGGGTGCCGGACGCGATCTCCTCCGGCGCCCCGCACGGCGGCGGGGTGCCGGCTAGGGGCCGGGCTGGTCAGGCCTGCTGGATGTGCAGCCAGGTCTCCCACTCGCCATGCAGCACCAGCCAGGCGAGCAGCCCGTAACCGGCCTGCCCGGGGTGGACCTGGTCGCGTGAGGACGCCAGCTCGGAGAGCCACTGGTCGTGCTCGACCAGCGGGAAGAAGCAGTCCACGAACGGGATCGAGCGGCGCGAGCACACATCCGACTGCGCCTCGACGATGACCTCGAGCTTCTCGTTGACGATCGGGTCGAGGGTCGGGGCCGGGCCCACGACGAACGGGCTGATCCCGCGCGCGGTGGCGTCATCGAGGATGTTGGCCAGGTTGAGCCGCGACCGGGCCGTGGTCAGCCCCTGGTCCACGTCGTGCATGCCGACGCCGAGCACGAGGCGGCGCTCCCGGCGCTCCCGCCAGCGCAGCATCCCCTCGGTGCGCCAGCGCGAGAGCACATCGGCCGACGAATCCCCCCGCACGCCAAGGTTGTACGAGGTCAGGTCGAGGTCGGGGTGCTGGGTGCGGCCCAGGACCCGGCCAACCCAGCCGTGACCCTTGGGGTCTCCGTAACCGGCCACGAGGGAATCACCGATGAAGACCAGCCCGACATCGCGGGGGCCCTCATGCGCCAGATGGTCCGCGCTCGGGGTGAAGGCGGTAGGAATGCCGGCATCCTGGCCGTCGGCGTACAGGCTGTCGTCACCGTAGTCGTCGTTGCTCACGCGTCATCAATCCTCGTCGTCGTCCACCCGCGCCAGCCAGGTCGCCAGCCGCTCGATCGCACCCTCGAACTCCGGGTTGAGGTCAACGAACGTGCGTAACTGCTCCGCAAGCCAATCAAGCGTGACCTCCTCGTCGCCGCGCCGTCTCTCCAGCTCCTCGATGCCGCGATCGGTGAAGTACACGGCACCCATTCTGCCTCACCTCGCCCGCCCAACCGGTACAGCGCATGAGAGCGCGCCGACCGCGCCCGCGTGCCCTCCTGCGGCCGGGCTGATCCTCTGCCGCGTGCGAACTCCCTGCCTGCGGCGGAGGATCCGGGACCGGACCGGGCACGCCGCCGCAGGCCGTGCCGCTGCCGGTGAGACGCCCTGCGCGGCGGCGCATCCCCTGAGGACGCCCTTGCCGCACGGCCGGCCCCGGGGGTGCAGTCGGCCCCGGGGCACCTCGCGGCTACCGGGCGAAGGCCTCGGCGATCAGGGCCTCCTCCTCGCGTACGTGCGTGGCGTGCTGCCCGGTCGACGGCGCCGCCGAGGGCGGCCGCGAGACGCACGTCCAGGGCCGGTGCTCCCCGAGCCGTTCCAGCTCGGGGAGCATGTTGAGCACGAGGAAGCCCCAGGCGCCCTGGTTGCGCGGCTCGTCCTGGACCCAGGCCAGCCCGGCTCCGGGGTACTGGCTGAGCTCGGCGGCCAGCTCGGCGGGGGCGAGCGGGTAGAGCTGCTCCAGCCGCAGGATCGCCGTGGAGGTGTCGCCGCGCCTGGCCCGCTCGGCCTCCAGGTCGTACAGCACCCGGCCCGAGCCCACGAGCACCCGCGTGACCTGCTCCGGGGCAGGCGCGGCCGCGTCCGGCAGGACCGCCCGGAACTCCCCGGAGGTGAACGCCCCGGCCGGGCTGACCGCTTCCTTGCGGCGCAGCAGCTGCTTGGGGGTGAGCACGATCAGCGGCCGCCGCGGCCGGGCGTAGGCCTGCCGCCGCAGCAGGTGGAAGTACGACGCCGGGGTGGAGGGGTGGCACACGGTCATGTTGTCCTGCGCGCACATCTGCAGGTACCGCTCCAGCCGGGCGGAGCTGTGGTCGGGGCCCTGCCCCTCGTAGCCGTGCGGCAGCAGCAGCACAACCGAGGAGTTCTGGCCCCACTTCTGCTCCGCGGAGGAGATGAACTCGTCCACGATGGTCTGCGCCCCGTTGGCGAAGTCACCGAACTGGGCCTCCCAGCACACCAGCGCGTCGGGCCGCTCCACCGAGTAGCCGTATTCGAAGCCCATGCAGGCGAACTCGGACAGCAGCGAGTCGTAGGTCCACAACCGGGCCTGATTGCCCAGGTACAGCAGCGGCGTCCACTCCTCGGCGTTGAGCCGGTCGATGAGCACGGCGTGCCGCTGGGTGAAGGTGCCCCGCCGGGAGTCCTGGCCGGTGAGGCGCACGGGCGTGTTCTCGGTGAGCAGGGACCCGAAGGCCAGCAGCTCGCCCATCGCCCAGTCGATGCCGCCTTCCCTGGTCATCCGCTGGCGGTTGCGCATCACCTTGAGCAGCTTGTGGTGCACGTTGAAGCCCTCGGGGATGTTCACCCAGGCGTCGCCCAGGCGGTGGAGCAGCTCGGTGCTGATGGCGGTGTCGATCTCCCGGGCAGGCATCCGGTCGTCCTCGTCCTGGGCCGCCGGGCGTTCCAGGGCACCGGCGCCCGCGGGGTTGCGGGCGGCCTCGCGGGTCTCGACGAAGACCTGCTCCAGCCGGCTCTGGTAGTCCCGGGTGGCGTCGTCGACGTCCTGCTCGCTGATGTCACCGCGTCCGATGAGCGCCTCGGTGTAGAGCTTGCGGACGCTGCGCTTGGCCTCGATGAGGTTGTACATGAGCGGCTGGGTCATGGACGGGTCGTCGCCCTCGTTGTGCCCGCGGCGGCGGTAGCAGACCAGGTCGATGACGACATCGCTGGCGAATCGCTGCCGGAACTCGTAGGCCAGCTGCCCCACCCGCACGACCGCCTCGGGATCGTCGCCGTTGACGTGGAAGATCGGGGCCTGGATGGCCCGGGCCAGATCGGAGGGGTACACCGAGGACCGTGACGACGAGGGCGCGGTGGTGAAGCCGATCTGGTTGTTGACGATGATGTGCACCGTTCCGCCGGTGCGGTATCCGCGTAGCTGCGAGAGCTGGAGGGTTTCCAGCACGACGCCCTGGCCGGCGAACGCGGCGTCGCCGTGGAGCAGGATCGGCAGCACCGTGAAGGCCTCGCCGTGGCGGTCCAGGCGGTCCTGCTTGGCGCGCACGATGCCCTCGAGGACGGGGTTTACGGCCTCCAGGTGACTCGGGTTCGCGGCCAGGTACACCTTCGTCTGCTCGCCGGTCTCAGCGGTGAAGGTGCCCTCGGTGCCGAGGTGGTATTTCACGTCGCCGGAACCCTGGACCGTGCGGGTATCGGCACCCTCGAACTCGCGGAAGATCTGCCCGTAGGATTTCCCGGCGATATTGGCCAGCACGTTGAGCCGGCCGCGGTGCGGCATGCCGATGCACACCTCGTCGAGTCCTTCGCGGGCGGCGCACAGCAGTACCTGATCGAGCAGCGCGATGACCGATTCGCTGCCTTCGAGGCTGAACCGCTTCTGCCCCACGAACTTCGTCTGCAAGAAGGTCTCGAACGCCTCGGCGGAGTTGAGCCGGCGCAGGATGCGCATCTGCTCATCACGCGGGACCTTCTGCGCCGGCACTTCGATCTTGGACCGCAGCCATAGCCGTTCGACGGGGTCCTGAATATGCATGTACTCGGCGCCGACGGTGCGGCAGTACGAGTCGTGCAGGATGTCGAGGATCTCGCGCAGGGTCGCGGAGGGCTTTCCGCCGAAGCCGCCGGTGGCGAATTTGCGATCCAGATCCCAGATGGTGAGGTTGTGCGCCGACAGCTGCAAGTCGGGGTGGCGGCGCTGGCGGTATTCCAGCGGGTCGGTGTCGGCCAGCAGATGCCCGCGCACCCGGTAGGCGTGGATGAGCTGCTGTACCCGGACGGTCTTGCTCAGGTCGTCCTCATGGCCGGCGTAATGGTCCTGGCTCCAGCGCATCGGCTCGTACGGGATGCGCAGGCTCTCGTAGATCTCGTCGTAGAAATCGTTCGCGCCGAGCAGCAGCTGGTGGATTACTCGCAGGAATTCGCCGGAGGCGGCGCCCTGGATGATGCGGTGATCGTACGTCGAGGTGAGCGTGAGGATCTTGCTTACCGCCTGGCGGGAGAGCACTTCCTCGCTGGCACCCTGCCATTCGGCGGGGTAGTCCATCGCGCCGACGCCGATGATCGCGCCCTGCCCGGCCATGAGGCGCGGCACGGACTGGGTGGTGCCGATCCCGCCCGGGTTGGTCAGCGAGATGGTGGTGCCCTGGAAGTCATCGACCGTGAGCTTGCCGTGCCGCGCTTTTGCCACGAGCTGCTCGTAGGCCCGCCAGAAACCGAAGAAGTCCAGCGTGCCGGCTCCCTTGATCGAGGGCACGACCAGGGAACGCGACCCGTCCGGCCGGGGCAGGTCGATCGCCAGCCCGAAATTCACCTGGCCCGGCGTGACGATGTTCGGCTTACCGTCGATCTCGGAGTACGAATTGTTCATGTCCGGCATCAGGGCCAGGGCCTTGACGACGGCGTATCCGATGAGGTGAGTGAACGAGACCTTCCCGCCCCGGTTGCGGCGCAGATGGCTGTTGATCGCGGTGCGGTTCTCGATGAGCACCTTCGCCGGGATCGCGCGCACCGAGGTGGCGGTGGGCACGGTCAGGCTGATGTCCATGTTCTTGACGATGCGGGCGGACGGGCCCTTCATCGGGGTGAGCGTGGTCTCCAGCGCGGCCGGGCCCGGGCGTACCGCGGGGCTGTCCCGGGGGGTCGGCATCTGGGCCGGGACGGGTTCGTGGGCGATGAGCCGGTCGGGTGCCGGCTCGGCCGAGCTCATCACGGTGACGTTCGCCGCCGGTGAGCGGGTGCCCGCGCGGCGCTTGCTCACCTGCAGCGGCTCCGCCGGGGTGGTCTGCGGCCGGCGCGCGCCGCGTAAGGGGGCCGAGCCCTTGCCGATGGCCGCGCGGGCGGGTGCCGCCGGGACCGGCGGGGCCTTGCTGGGCTCAGCCACCACCGGGCCCGGCTGGCGCGCCGTCCCGCCCAGGGCCGGAGCCGCCGCAGGGGGCGCGGCCTCACCCGGTGCGGGTTCCGCGCCAGGCGAGGCACCGGAACCGCGCGGAGCCGCGGTGCCGGCCTCACGCTCGGCGAACAGGGGCCACCAGGACGCGTCGACGGTCTTCTTATCGGCTTTGTATTGCGCGTACAGCTCGTCCACGAGCCACTCGTTGGCACCGAAATCGGTCGCGGGATCGTTGCTGCTCGGCTGCTGTGCCACGGACAAGCGCCTCTTTCATCTCGGCGAGCGGGACGGGCGCCCCCGGAGCGCCCCTACGCTGGTAGAGCGTTCGGTCTCCACAGTACATGTCGTGCATCACACGGACCGGCGGGAAAGGCACGTGGGGACACGGCCTGCCCCGGCCGCGAGCCGGCTAGCGCCCCAGCGGTGCTCACCACGTCATGGGCCCGCTCCGGGCGGGATGGCGGGGCGCGGGGTGAGGCTGACCCGCCTCAGCCCGAAGGCGATGACCGTGCCGGTGAGGAGGGCGAGCGCGGGCAGCAGCATCGACTCGCGCATCGCCTGGGCCAGGGCGGAGGCGGCCGCCTCCGGGAGGGTGCCGGCGGCACGGCCGGTCATCGCGCCCGCATCGGCCCCGGGCAGCGCCGCCGCCACGCGGGCCTCCATGAGGGCCGCGATCGCCGCCGAGCCGAGCACCGAGCCCAGCTGGCGGGTGGCGTTGTACACCCCCGCGCCGGCTCCGGCGCTGTCCCCGGTCAGGTCGCGGGTGGCGATGAGCGACAGCGACGCCCACATCATCGAGTTCGCGATCCCGAGGATCGCCGAGGGCAGGTACAGGTGCCAGACCGGGCCGTCCGGCGTCATCGCCGCCGCGAACCCGAGCATGCCCGAGGCCGTCAGCGCCAGCCCGGCCACCCCGGTCCAGTTCGGGTCCAGGCGCCGGCCCAGGTTCGCCCCCACCACCGGGGCGAGCTGCACCGAGCAGATGGCCGAGGGCACGAGCACCAGGGCGGCCCTGGTCGGGGCCAGGCCGCGGGCCAGCTGCAGGTAGATCATCAGCGGCAGCGACATGGCGACCGTGCCCGCCCCGATCGCGCAGATCGCGGCGTTGGCCAGGGCGAAGTTGCGGTTGCGGAACAGCCCCGGGGGGATGAGCGGCTCACCCGGGTTGCGCAGCTGCCAGGCCGCGAACGCTGCCAGCAGCACCACACCGGCGGCGACCAGGTGCCAGGCCGTCGCGGGCCCCAGCACCTGACCCCAGTCGCGGGCCTGGCCTTCCTGGATGCCGAGCACGAGGCAGAACGAGCCGGTGCCGCTGAGCAGCACCCCGAGGTGGTCGAACCGGTGCGGGTGCGTTGCGAACCGGGGGACATGGCGGGCCACCATCGCCATCGCGAGCAGTCCCAGCGGCACGTTGATGAAGAAGATCCACGCCCAGCCGGCCACGTCGGTGATGAAACCGCCGAGCAGCGGGCCGGCCAGCCCGGCCACTCCGGCGACCGAGCCCCACACGCCCATCGCCGCCCCGCGTTCGTGCGGCGGGAACAGCCGGGTGATCGAGGCCATGGTCTGCGGGCTCATCAGCGACGCCCCCAGGCCCTGGACCGCCCGGGCGAGGACGAGCGCGCCGATCGAGCCGGCCAGGCCGCACCAGGCCGAGGCCGCGGTGAACACGGCCAGGCCTGCCAGGTAGATCCGCCTGGGGCCGAACCGGTCACCCATCCGCCCGGTGATGAGCAGCGGCACCGCGAAAGCCAGCAGGTAGGCGCTGGTCACCCAGACGACCTCGCTGATCCCGGCGCCCAGCCCGGCCATGATGTGCGGGGTCGCCACCGAGACGATCGTGGAATCCAGCAGGATCATGAAGAAGCCGATGATGAGCGACCACACGGCCGGCCACGGCCGGGCCAGCCGCGGGTCGCTCACGGCCCGCCGTCGATTCCCGGCATCCCGTCGATCACGGACACCCGCGGCGGGCGCAGGATGCTGCGGGCCACGTTGCGGTAGTCGAAGTTGTCCAGGATCTTCGCGGCCTCCTCATCGGTGAGGTCGTACGCGTGCGCCAGCATCCGGACGTTCTCGGTGTAGAAAGCGTGCAACCGGTCGACGCCCTTGATGAATTCGAGAGCATTGCTCATGAGGTCACTCCCGCAGGGATGGTGAGGCGGCGCGGGCTCCCCCGCGCGGCCCGCTGCCTGGGTCCGCTGACCGGGACCGCTGGCCACCACCGTAGCGCGTGAGCCCCTGCCCGGCGGTGGCCCGGCAGGGTAGTTGCGGGCAGCGGTTCGGGTGCAGGTGAACGGCGTGCGAACGCTGCCCCAGCGGCTCGCGGCGCCTGAGCGGATTCCGGGGGGCGAGCCGGTGCCCGGCCGCTGCGGGCGGGCCCTCTTAACGCTGGCGGCGGGCATACTCACTGGCATGAGCGCACGCCGGTACCGCATCGTCACCGTCTGCTGGGGCAACATCTGCCGTTCGCCGATGGCGCAGTTCGTGCTGCGCGCGGCACTGGAGGAGGCCGGGCTGGGCGGGCGGGCCGAGGTGATCTCGGCCGGGACCTCGGCCGAGGAACTCGGTAACCGGATGGACCGCCGGGCCCTGGCCACGCTGCGGCGTAACGGCGTTCCCGATACCGGATTCGACCAGCACATCGCCCGCAGGTTCACGGCGTCCTGGTTCGATGAGGCCGATCTCGTGCTCGCCGCCGATCACATCCACTACCGCATCCTGCTGGGCCTGGCGCGGGACGAGGACGAGGCCGCCTCCGTGGTGCTGCTGCGCAGCTTCGACCCGCAGGCCGTCGCCGAGGGGGACCTGGGCATGGCCGATCCGTGGTACGGCGGCCAGGAGGATTTCGATCTCACCTACGAGCAGGTGCGGCGGGCCGCGCCCGGCGTGGTCGGGTACGTCCGGGCCCGGCTCAGCTGACCCCCAGGTGCCTGCCCGGGGCAGTCAGCGCACGGTGAAGGTGGTGGCGGCGGTCCTGCCGTCCCAGCGCACCCGCAGCTCCCAGGCGGGGACGCGCATGCCGGGCCGGGGGAAGTTCCACCCGGCGAGCGGGCTGGTGGAGCCCCGCCGCGCGGAGACGACCCGCCCGGTGGTCCGCATCCGCAGCGTCTTGCCGTCCGGGTGACGCAGTAGCACCTCCTGGGCGTCGGGCGGCGCCGGCTTCAGCTGCCACTGCGGATCCAGGTGCCACACCTGCTCGGCGGCGCCCTTGCCGGTGAAGGCGTCGGTGACCGTCAGGGAGCGCCCGGCGTGGGTGACCGCGATCGTGCGGGTGTGCGTGCGCCCGTACACCCCGCTGGTGAGTTTCCAGAAGTGCCGCCAGGGGCGGATCGATGCGCTGGCTACCCGCATCCCGGTGCGGTTCATCCGCGCCCCGGCCGGGAAGGCGGTGTTCGACGAGCCGGGGGTCTGCTGCCAGCGGACGAACGGGCTGGCGGGGTCGTAGCCGAAGTAGCCCGAGCCGGTGAGGATGCGCGTGCCGCTGGTGGTCCAGGTGACCGCGCCCTTGTCGGGATGGCCGTGGGCGAACCGTTCCGGGCCGTACCGCACCGTGTAGTACGTCGTGTCCGGGTCCGGCCAGGACCACCGCCCCGCGATCAGCCCCGCGGCGTCGTCGCGGAACAGCCCCGGATCGGTGCGCCCGGGTGCGGGCATGCCCGCGGTTCGGGTGGCGTCGCCGATCTGCACCCAGTTGCCGTCGGGTTCGGTGAGCCACTGGGCCACGTTGCCCGCCCTGACGGCCACTGCCCGGATCGAGCGCACCGCCGGGTCGTTCTCCCCGGCCGGGGAGGGGCCCGCCAGGATGCTGGCGGCCTGCGACCACAGCTGCGTATTGACGCCCTGGTAGGTGGAGGACTGCTCCACCGACGTGCCCTGCGGCGTGACTGCCTGCGCGGCCTCGGCGAGGATCCGGTCCCGGGCCCGCTGCACCCACCCGGTGCGCCCGGTCAGCCGGCCGGCCTCGATCAGGCGCAGGTTGGCCATGAGGCCGTGGTTGTGCACCCGGCGGTACGGCGGCCCGTAGTAGCGGTTCCCGGACAGCACGTCCGCCTCGGCCCGCATCGCCTCCGCCAGGCGCGCGTCGCCGGTGAAGCTGTACATGCAGTTCAGGTTCTCCAGGCGGCGCAGCGAGCTGCCCTCGTCCCAGCCGGGTACCGGGCGGCCCGGGTCGGGGTAGTCCCGGTAGAAGCGCAGCAGCTGGCCGGTGAGCGCCGCGAGCGAGCGCTGCTGGCCGTCGGCCTGCGCGCGGCGCACGAGCGGGGTGAGCCAGCGGAAGCTGTACCAGCCCAGCCGCCAGCTCGGGTCGGTCAGCGGGGGATTGCGCCAGTGACGGCCGGTGAGCCCGCCGACGGTGAACACCCTGGCCGGGGGCAGGGACACCACGATCGGGGTGCCGTCAGGTACCGCCGCCGGGGAGGGCGCCGGGCAGGACTGCTGGATCTCGGCCCGGACGTCCGCGGTGGCAGTGGCGGGGGCCCGGACCGTGGCGTCGGGGTCGGCGGGGGCGGTCTGGGTGATCGTCGCCGGCCCGGTTGCCGGGGGCTGCGGCGGCGCCGCGGATACCCGCTCGGGGGCCAGCAGCGGCACCGCGCCGAGCGGTGGCACGGTGAGCAGGGCGATGGCGGCGAGGACCTTCATGGGCGCGGCACGCTCCCGGGAGGGGATCGGGCACCGGGCCAGGACGGTCCGGTGCTGCCCCGTTCATCGACGGATTATGCGGCTATGTGAGCGAATTCGCCGCGAGAATGGCCGCCGCCGGGGGCCTGCGCCCGCAGTTGGGGCAGGTGCGGGCGCGGCCCGGTAAGGACTCCGTGAGCGCGATCTGCGCCCGAACCGCCCGGGGCCCGGCCCGGTGCGGCAGGCTGGGTGCCATGATCCCGGCAGAGTCAATCAGGCCCCTGAACGGGGCGCCCGAGGCCGCTGAGGCCGCCGCCGTGCTGACGGAGGTGTTCGCCGCCCCGCCGGAAAGCCCCCCGATCCCCGCGGACGTGATCGGCGCGCTAGCCGATTGGGGCGGCTGCGTCCTGGGCGGGTTCGCCGGGGACCGGCTCGTCGCGGTCAGCGTCGCGGTGGCCTGCGCGCCCCGGTCGGACACGCTCGCCTCCCTGATCGCCGGGGTGCTGCCCGGGTTCGCCGGGCGCGGCCTGGGCGGACGGCTCAAGCTCGCCCAGCGCGACTGGGCGCTCGCCCGCGGCGCGGCCCGGATCGTGTGGACGTATGACCCGCTCGTGCGGCGCAACGCGCACGTCAACCTCAACCGGCTCGGCGCCGGCGTCACCGGATTCGCCCGCGAGCACTACCCGCCCATCCCGGACGGGATCAACGCCGGGGACCCGGCCGACCGGCTGCACGTCAGCTGGGAGCTGCGTCCCGGCACGTCCCGTGCCCCGGCCGAGCCCGAGGGCGTGGTCGTGCTGTCCGCCGACCCGGTCACCGGCCTGCCCGTGCGCGGGGCCGGGGACGTTCCCGGCGGGGTGCCCTGGCTGGCCGGCACCCCCGCCGACATCGAGACGCTGCGGCGCACCGACCCGGCGGCCGCGCTGGCGTGGCGGCTGGCCATCCGGGAGGTGTTCGAGTCGGCCGGGGACCGGCGCGTCACCGGGTTCACCCGCGACGGCAGCTACGTGCTGGCCCCGGCCGGGGAGGCGGCCCCGGGCCAGGAGGGGGCATGAGCGTCACCGTCGAGCTGCGCACCGTCCGGCTGCCGCTGGTCCGGCCGTTCCGCACCTCCCGCGGGACCGAGGCCGAGCGGGAAGTGCTGCTGATCGGCTGGCAGCCCGGGGATGTCCAGGGCTGGGGCGAGTGCGGGGCCGACCCGGCGCCGGTGTACTTTCCCGAGTTCCTGCCGTCCGTGCGGCTCGCGCTGACCGGGGTGCTCATCCCGCTGGCCGTGCGGGCCCAGCGGGAGGCCGATGCCGCCGGGGACGGATCCGTGGTAGCCAGGCTGCGGGCCGCCTTCGCGGGCGTACCCGGGATGCCGCTGGCCAAGGCCGCGCTGGAGACCGCCGTGCTGGACGCGTGGCTGCGCGAGCGCGGCATGCCGCTGGCGGCGTACCTGGGCGGTCACCGGTCCCGGGTGCCGGTGGGCGTCTCGGTGGGCATTCCCGATTCGGCCGGCACCCTGCTCAGCTGGGTCGGGGAGTATCTCGCAGCGGGTTACCGCAGGGTCAAGCTCAAGATCGAGCCGGGGTGGGATATCGAGCCGGTCGCGGCGGTGCGCGCGGAGTTCGGCGATGACCTGCCGCTTCAGGTCGACGCCAATCAGGCCTACGGTGCCGCCGACCTGGGGCGCCTGCTGCGCCTGGACGAGTACGGGCTGCTGCTGGTGGAGCAGCCGTTCGGCGCTGATCAGCTCACCTTGCACGCCCGGCTCGCCGCCGCGATGGACACCCCGGTGTGCCTGGACGAGTCCATCGTCACCGTGGGGGACGCCGTCAGCGCGATCACCCTCGGCGCGGCCGGCGCGATCAACATCAAGCCGGCCCGGGTCGGCGGATACCTCAGCGCCCGGATCATCCACGACCTGTGCCTGGCCCACGGGGTGCCCGTGTTCTGCGGGGGGCTGCTGGAGCTGGGCATCGGGCGCGCGGGCAACCTCGCCCTGGCGACGCTGCCCGGGTTCACGCTCCCGGGGGATATCTCGGCCACCAGCCGCTACTTCACCCGCGACATCACCGAGCCGTTCGAACTGGACGACGGGTATCTCGTCCCGCCGTCCGGGCCGGGCACGGGCGTGGTTCCCGCCCCGGAGGCCCTCGGGGAATTCACCACCGCCGTCGAGCGGTTCGACGCCGGGTAGCCGCGGCCTGCCGGGAGCGACCGGCTCGGCCGGCGTGACCGCCGGGCCGCCCGGAGTCCAGTCAGCCGGATCCAGCCGAGCAGGAGGAGACACGATGAGCACAGTGCGCTGGGGAATCGCCGGTCCCGGGCGGATGGCCGCCGTCATGGCCGGGGCATTCGCGAAGGTGAGCAACGGGGAGCTCGTGGCGGTCGGATCCCGGTCGCTGGAGCGGGCCCGGGAGTTCGCCGCCGGGCATGGCATCCCGCGGGCGATCGGCTCGTACGACGAGCTGGCCACCGATCCGGGCATCGACGCGATCTACATCGCCACCCCGCATCCGCAGCACGCCGGCATCGCCCTGGCCGCGATCGCCGGGGGCAAGGCCGTGCTCATCGAGAAGGCGTTCACGGCGACGGTCGCCGACACGCGCCGGATCGTCGATGCGGCCCGGGAGGCGGGCGTGTTCTGCATGGAGGCGATGTGGACCAGGTTCAACCCGGCCCTGGCCGCCATCCGCGATCTCATTGCCTCCGGGGAGATCGGGGAGGTCCGCGGGGTGCACGGCGACCTCACCGCGTTCCGTGAGTTCGACCCGTCCGACCGGCTGTTCAATCCGGAGCTGGGCGGCGGGGCGGTTCTTGACCTGGGCGTGTACGTCATCTCCTTCGCCCAGCACATCCTGGGCACGCCAGATGTGGTGCACGCGGCCGGCGGCACCTACGACACCGGGGTCGAGGGCGAGTTCTCGGTGCTGTTCGGGTACGACGACGGCCGCTCGGCCACCCTGTCGGGGGCGTTCACCGCCTACGGCCCGGGCCGGA
>CAMCQD010000002.1 GCA_945876925.1 uncultured Dermatophilus sp. | reverse complement strand
GCCCACGTCACATGCCGGGGTGCGGGTGCTTAGCCACTCACCAGTCCGTGTGAATCTGCCGGTCCCGTCTGCGGCGCCGGCCGTGCGACCAGGGCCGGGCCGGCTATCCGGCCCGGCCGGGGAAGAAGGGGAGGTGGTGCGCCGGATGCGCTGGCTGCGTCGCGGTCTGATCGCCGTGATCGTCGTCATCGCCGCTGCCAGCGTGATCGACGCGGACTGGGGCGGCACGCTGCCGCAGCTGCAGGCCGCCGCCCCGGTGGCCGCGCTGTTCCTGCCCTTGCTGGCGCTGCTCCTGCTGCGCTGGTCGCCCAGGGGAGCGCTGGTCCTCGTGCTGTCGGCGCTGGTGATCCTCGCCCCGCTCATCCCGGATGCGGCCACCCGCCAGGAGCGCAGTCCGCTGCCGGCCGGTCAGGCGCCCGCGGGCACCATCACCGTGCTGTCGGCCAACGCGTACTTCGGCCAGGAGGATCCGGGCCTGACCCTGGAGCAGGTGCGCCGGCTCCTCCCCGACGTGCTCGTGCTCGCCGAGGAGAGCGCGGAGCACTTCGCGAAACTGGAAAGCGGCGGCATCCGCCAGTACCTGCCCTACGCCACCGGCAGCCTGGGCGGCTCGGGTGCCACCGTGGTGTTCACCCGCGAACCGGTGACCTGCCCCGAGCTGCCGGCCGGGCTCGCCTGCGGTCAGGTGCGTCACGAGGATCAGCGTCCCGGGAGCGGCACGCCGGACGGGCCCTTCGACATGCCGGTGGTGCGGCTGGCGAACGGCACCCTGCTCAAGGCGGTGCACAGCTTCTCGCCCCGGCTCACCGCGGACAGCCGCTGGCACGCCGAGCTGAGCGACCTGATCGCCTGGCGGGACGCCCGGCCCCCCGGAGAGCGGGTGGTGCTCGCCGGGGACTTCAACGCCTCCCGGTCCCACCCGGTGCTGCGGCGGCTGATGTCCGGGATGGCCCAGGCCCCCAGCGGGTACCTCCCGTGGACCCGGACCTGGCCGCACGGGTGGTTCTTCCCCCGGTTCGTCCAGCTCGACCACGTGCTCGCCCGGGGCTACGAGGTCGCCGCCGCCGGCATCCTCCCGGCGACCAGCAGCGATCACTTCGCCATCTGGGCCCAGCTGACCCCGCGCTGACCCCCGCGCCGGCGCCGCACCGCCCGCAACCGTGCCCGAGCGGCCCCGCGGGACAGCCGGATCGGTCAGGCTAGCGGGTACCGGTTCCGGTGCGAACGGAGGGCACATGAGCGAGGCGTACAACCGGGCCAGCACTGGCATCGCGGGCCTGGACCGGGTCGTCGACGGGCTGCGGCTAGGTGACAACGTCGTCTGGCAGGTGGACTCGCTGGAGGACTACCGCAAGGTGGCGCAGCCGTTCTTCGCCCGGGCCCGCGCTGAGGGGCGCCGGCTGGTCTACGTGCGCTACGGGCTGCACCCGCCGGTGATCACCGATCTCGCCGGCGTGGAGGTGGCCCGGGTCGACCCGGCGCTAGGGTTCGAGGCGTTCGCTCCCGCGGTCCATCAGCTCATCGCCGAGCGGGGCACCCTGGCGTTCTACGTGTTCGACTGCCTCACCGATCTGCTGCCGCACTGGCGCTCCGACCTGGCGGTGATGAACTTCTTCAAGGTCACCTGCCCGTTCCTGTACGACCTGGACACGGTCGCCTACTTCCCGCTGATCCGCGGTGAGCACACGTACACCACGATCGCCGGCATCCGGGAGACGACGCAGCTGCTGCTCGACTTGTACGGCATTGACGACGAGACCTACGTGCACCCGCTCAAGGTGTGGAGCCGGCACTCGCCGACGATGTTCTTCCCGCACGTCATCGCCGGTGACGAGGTGGAGCCGATCACCTCCAGTGAGGCCTCGTCGCGGCTGTTCGCCCGGATGAGCCACAACATCGACCCGCCGGATCACTGGCGGGTGCTCATCGAGCAGGGCTTTGACGCGCTGCATGCCACCGGCCCGGGCGCGCAGGCTCAGCGCGAGGAGGCCAGGGAGCTGCTGCTGGCCATGCTCATCGGCCGCGAGAGCCGCATGCTCGGGCTGTGCCGCCGGTATCTGTCCCTGGAAGACCTGCTCAGTGCCGCCTCCCGGGAGATCGGAACCGGTTTCATCGGCGGCAAGAGCGTGGGAATGCTGGTGGCGCGGGGCATTCTCGGCAAGGATCCGCAGGGGCGGTTCGCCGGGCGCATCGAGGAGCACGATTCGTACTTCCTGGGCTCGGATCTGTTCTACACCTACGTCGTCGCCAATGGCATGTGGCGGCTGTGGATGGAGCAGAAGACCCCCGAGGGGTATTTCCCGGCCGGTGCCAGGCTGCATGAGGCGCTTGCCCAGGGGCGTTTCCCGCCGAGTATCCGGGAGCAGTTCGTGCGGATGCTGGAGTATTTCGGCCAGTCGCCGGTCATCGTGCGGAGCAGCTCGCTGCTGGAGGACAATTTCGGTAACGCGTTCGCGGGCAAGTACGAGAGCATCTTCTGCGCCGGGCAGGGCACGCCGGAGGACAGGTACCGCCGGTTCGAGGACGCGGTGCGGGCGGTGTACGCCAGCGCGATGAGCCCCGAGGCGCTCACCTACCGGAGGAACCGGGGGCTGTCGGAACTCGATGAGCAGATGGCCGTGCTCGTCCAGCGGGTATCCGGCGACCACCACGGCGACATGTTCTTCCCGCACGCCGGCGGGGTCGGGAATTCCTCGAACCTGTACGTGTGGGAGCGTGATATCGATTCTGACGCGGGCATGCTGCGCCTGGTCTTCGGGCTGGGGACGCGGGCGGTCGACCGCACCCACGAGGACTATGCCCGGATCGTCACGCTGGATGACCCGCTGCGCCGCCGCGGGGTCGCCCAGGGAGAAGAACGCCGCTATTCCCAGCGGTTCGTCGACGTTCTCTCCCTGTCGGAGAACGAGCTGGTCACCGTCCCGCTGACCCGCATTCTCGGCGGGGTCCGGGGGGCGCCGCGCGGCGATATCGGCGCCGACTGGGATCTGTTCTGCTCCCCGGACGAATCGGCCTTGCGGCGCTACCGGGAGCTGGGGCGCCAGCCGGCCTCCACCCCGGTGATCTGCGATTTGCAGGGCCTGCTCGCCCGCACGGATTTCGGTGCCGTGATGCGCGATGCACTGGCCGTCCTGTCATCCGCGTACGACTACCCGGTGGATATCGAATTCACGGTGAATATCCGCCGGGACGGGGAGTACCGGTTCAACCTCGTGCAGTGCCGTCCGCTGCAGACCCGCGGACTGGGCAAGGCAGTCACCATGCCCGGGGACGCCGATCCGGCCGGGTCGCTATTCACCTCCCGCGGCAACTTCATGGGCGGCAACGTGCGGCTGCCGATCGAATACGCAGTGCTGGTCAAACCACGCGAATACCTCGCCCTGGGGCATCAGGAACGGTATTCGGTGGCCCGGCTGCTGGGCGAGGTCACCCGGGCAGCCGGGGACCGCAATGTCATGCTCCTGGGGCCCGGCCGCTGGGGAACGAGCACCCCCGCGCTGGGGGTGCCGGTGGCGTTCCCGGACGTCGCCGGAGCCGCCGCGCTGGTCGAGTTCACCTACCCGGACGGGGATTTCCGGCCCGAGCTGTCCTACGGGAGCCACTTCTTCCAGGACATCGTGGAATCCGGCACGTTCTATGCGGCGCTGTTCGACGAGCAGCCCGGGGTGGTGTTCAATCCGGGGCAGATCACCGGACGGCCTAATGCCGTGCGCGAGCTGGTACCCGGGGTGCCCGCGACGATGGCGCAGGTGGTGCACGTGGCCCGGTACCCGGCGCTCGTGCTCTACTCCGACATCGTCTCCCAGCAGCTCATCTGCCGGTGAGCACGGACAGGGGCGCAGGCGCGGCGGGGGCGAGGCGGAAGGGGTGCTCGTGACAGGCACGCAGAGCCCGGTAGCGGGCACGGAGCTGGTGCGGGGCACCCAGGCGCGCCCGGACGGGGTCGCGCTGGCCACCTACCAGTGGCGGCCCCGGGAGCCGGCCCGGGACGGCCGCATCCGGGGCGCGGTGTACCTGGCCCATGGCATGGGCGAGCACGCCGGGCGGTACGACGCGTTCGCCCGGTCGCTGGCCGCGCGCGGGTACCGGGTCTTCGCCCACGATCACCGCGGCCACGGCCGCACCGCCACGGGGGCGGGGGCACAGCTGGGGCATGTGGCCGATGAGGGCGGCTGGGAGCTGCTGGCCGGTGACCTGATCGCCCGGCTCGCACAGGTATCCGCCGCTCTGCCCGGGGTGCCGCTCGCCCTCGCCGGGCACAGCATGGGGTCCTTCCTGGCCCGGGATGTCGCCGTCCGCCTGAGCCGCAGGGGACGCCCCGGCCCGGGCCAGGACGCTGGTGACGGCCCGGGCGCCCGGGCGGAGGCGGGGGAGGAGTCCCCGGTGGTGAGCGCGTACCTCTTCCTGGGCACCGGCGGGCCGATGGCGGCGCTGGCGGCCGGGGTTCCGCTGGCGCGCCTGCTCGCCCGGGCAGGCGGCCCGGCCCGGGCGAGCGTCCTGCTCGACACGATGGTGTTCGCCCCGTACAACCGGGCCTTCGCCCCCAACCGGACCGCGCACGACTGGCTGTGCCGCGATACCGCCGTGGTGGACTCCTACGAGGCCGACCCGCTGTGCGGATTCACGTGCTCGGCGGCGTTCTTCGCCGATCTGTTCGCTGCGGTCCGGCGGGTGGGCGATCCTGCGTACCTGGCCGGGCTCGACCCGGACGTGCCGCTGCTGTTCGTCTCGGGGGATGCCGACCCGCTGGGCGGGCCGGGAGGGTCCGGGGTGTGCCGGGCCGCCGGCCTGGCCCGGGCCGCCGGGGTGCTGGACGTCACCTGCCTGCTCTACCGGCACGCCCGCCACGAATTGCTGCACGGAACCGGTAGCGAGCGGATCCACGCCGCCCTGGCTAGCTGGCTCGGCACCCGCCTGCGGCTGTAGCCCGGACGCGGGGCGGGCTGCGCCCGGGCGCGGGGTTTCCGGGACAATCGGGGTATGAGCGCACTGAAGAACCGGCTGAAGGACGACCTACACGCTGCCATCAAGGCCCGCGACGAACTCACGATGGCCACGCTGAGGATGGCCCTGACGGCGGTGTCCAGCGCCGAGGTGGCCGGCCCGAGCGCGCGCGAGCTGTCCGATGACGACGTGCTCAGAGTGCTCGCCCGGGAGGCCAAGGCCCGCAGGGAGTCGGCGGAGGCCTACGACGGGGCTGGCCGCGGGGAGCTCGCTGCCCGGGAGCGGGCCGAGCTGGGCGTCCTGGAAGCCTACCTGCCCGCCCAGCTCGGCGACGAGGAACTCGCCGCCCTGGTCGGCGAGGCGATTGCCGCGACCGGTGCCACCGGCATGGCCCAGATGGGCGCCGTGATGAAGGCTGCCACTGCCGCCGCGGCCGGACGCGCCGAGGGCGGGCGCATCGCGGCGCTCGTGAGGGCGCGCCTGTCTAGCTGACCGGACGTGAGAGCCGCGCTCGTCCCTTCGTCCCGGCAGTGAATGCCCGCCGGAGTGAACGCCGCCGCCCCGTGCGGTGGGCGCGCGGTGTGCCACCGGGGATGGCAGCATGGCGCGGAACCGGAACAGCCGGAACCGATAGGGGAATTGGCATGTCGCAGGATCCGAACCTGGCCGGCCGGACGCAGCCTGGGCCGGGCGCGCTGACCGCGCACGAACCGGCCACCTGGGCCGGGGCCACCTGGCCGCTGGGGGCCCACGCCGCCAGCACCCCGGTGCTCACCGCCGCCGCGGTGCTGGCCGGGGAGGAGCCGTCCGCAGCCGATCCCGGCGGGGACGGGGTCACCTTCGCGGTGCACGCCCCGCACGCCACCCGGGTGCTGCTGGAGTTCTACCCGGCCGCGACCGGGGCCGATGCCTGCGCCGAATTCGACTGCGCCCGCGGCCAGGACGGCATCTGGCGGGCCCGCATCGACGGGGTGGAACCGGGGGCGCTGTACGGTTTCCGCTGCTGGGGGCCGAACTGGCCGGCCGATCCGGCGTGGACCCGCGGCGGCAGCGCAGCCGGGTTCATCTGCGACGCCGGTGCCACCGGGGACCGGTTCAACCCCAACAAGGTGCTGTTCGACCCCTACGCCCGCGAGGTGACGCACAATCTCGCCTCTGCGCAGATCGCCCAGGCCGGCGGCGAGGCGGGCATCTTCGCCACCGGTGCCGAGCTGGTCCGGGGCCGCCCCCGGCGCGAGCTGGACTCCGGGCCGTGGGCGCCTAAGGGCGTCTACGTCGTGGACGGCACGTCCGCCGGGCAGCGTCCGGGCCGCCCTGCGGAGGACGCCGTGGTGTACGAGGCGCACGTGCGCGGGCTCACCGCCCACCCCAGCTCCGCCCGGCTGCACGAGATCCTCTCCGGGGCAGCTGGTTTCGCAGATGTCGCGGATGTGCCCGACGAGCTGCGCGGCACCTACGCCGGGGCCGGGTACCTGGCCGGCTATCTCAGGGCCCTCGGCGTCACCACGATCGAGCTGCTGCCGGTGCAGCAGTCAACCTCCCCGGGTACACCGCAGCAGCGCGGTGACGCCCCCGGGAACTACTGGGGCTACGCCACGCTGGCATACTTCGCGCCCAGCCGGGAGTACGCCAGCGACCGCTCCCCGGGCGGCCCGACCCGCGAGTTCAAGCAGATGGTCGCCGCCTTCCACGCTGCCGGGATCGAGGTGTACCTCGATGTCGTCTACAACCACAGCGGCGAGGGCGGCCACTGGGCCGGGGACCCCGATTCGGTCTCGTTCACCTCGCTGGGCGGCTTCTCGACCACGGACTACTACGTGCTCACCAGCGGTAACCAGCTGGTAGACGGGGCTACCGGGGTGTCCAACCAGATGAACTTCTCCTCGGAGGCGACCTGCCGGCTCACGCTGGATTCGCTGTGCTACTGGACGCACGAGATGGGCGCCGACGGCTTCCGGTTCGACCTGGCCCCGGTGCTCGGGCGCACCCCGGCCGGGCAGGACCGGGACGACTGGGAACGCCAGCGCCAGTTCCACGGGCAGCACCCGCTGCTCACCTCGATCGCCGGGCTGGCCGCCCGCCTGGGGATCGAGGTCATCGCCGAGGCGTGGGATCTGTGGGGGTACGAGGTCGGCAACTTCCCGGACGGGTGGGCGGAGTGGAACGGCCGTTTCCGCGATGCGGTCCGCGCGTTCAGCCGCGGCGCGGGCAGCACCCAGGCCTTCATCGACCAGGTCAACGGCGACTGGGCGCACTTCCACGACCAGGGCGGGCCGGCCAGGTCGGTCAATTTCGTCACCGCCCACGACGGGTTCACCCTGATGGACCTGGTCAGCTACAACCAGCACACCAACACCGCGCTGGAGTGGCCGTTCGGCCCGTCTGACGGCGGCACGAGCGACAACAACTCCTGGGACAGCGGCGGCGATCAGCGGCTGCGCCGCGTCCGGGCGCGCAGCCTGCTGGCCATCCTGTTCTTCTCCCGGGGGCTGGCGTTGCTGGGTTTCGGGGACGAGTACGGCCGCGGCCAGAACGGCAACAACAACCCGTGGGCGCTGAACACCATCGGCATGTGGAACAACTGGGCACAGGCTGGCTCCCGCGCGCCCGGGACGCTGCCGGTCGATCCTGCGGCCCCGGATGAGTCCGGAATGTATTACGACGTATTCGGTACCGCCGATACGGACCCGGACGTCAATCCCCTGCTCGCCTACACCCGCGCCCTGGCCCTGCTCCGGGCCTCCAGCCCGGAGCTGCGGCAGCCAGAATGGGGCGACCTGGCGATCGGCGGGGACGACGTGTCCTACGTGTTCCGGGACGCGAGCGCGCAGCGCGGGGCCGCCGAGGGCGATCGGGCGCTGCAGGTGCTCATCGACGCCGGGGATGAGAAGGGCGGCGGATTCCTCCTGCTCATCAACTTCACCGGGGAGGCGGTGACGTTCGGGCTGCGCGGCCCGCACGGCAGCCGCGGCTGGGAGCTGCTGGCCGACACCGCCGCGTGGGCTGAGGCGCGGTGCAACGTTTTCGGCTCGCTCGCCCGGCTCGCGGGCCTGCCCGCCGGCGCGGTCCGCGTGACCGGCGGCACGTACCATGTCCACCCCTGGTCGGTGGCGGTGCTGCGGCAGATCTGAGCGCGGGTCAGGCCTGCGGGGGCGGCCCGGTGCTACCTTCCCTAAGTGTTCTTCGACATGGAGCTGGCGGATGTGCCGGTGATCGTCGCCGGTCCGGCTGACGCCGCGCGCTGGGCATCGGCCCGTCTGCGGGCACTGGGCGCGGTGGTCACCGAGGTGACCGCCCCGGCTGTGCCCGTTAGCCCCGCCGGCGGCGCGGCCACGGTACTGGCCGACGTCACCGGCGGCGACCCCGCCTGGGCGCCGCTGCTGGCCGTCCTGCGTCCCGGACGCGCCGCCGTGCGGCTGGACCCGCCCCCGGGCGGCGGGCGGATCGTGCTGGTCGGCGGCGGTCCCGGCGACCCCGGCCTGCAGACCGTCCGGGCCCGCCAGGAGCTGTTCGCCGCCGACGTGGTGCTCACCGACCGGCTGGCCACCTACGACGATCACGCCCTCGTCCAGCGCCTGGCCCCGGTCGCCCGGATCATCGACGTGGGCAAGGAGCCCGGCCATCACCGGGTGCGGCAGTCCCGCACGCAGGAGATCCTCATCGAGCAGGCCCGGGCCGGGCGGTACGTGGTGCGGCTCAAGGGCGGCGACCCGTTCGTCTTCGGCCGGGGCGGTGAGGAGGTGGCCGCGGCCCGCGCGGCCGGGGTGCCGGTCACCGTGGTGCCGGGCATCACCTCGGCTATCGGGGTGCCCGAAGGGGCAGGTATCCCGGTGACGCACCGCTCGGTGAGCCATGCCTTCACGGTGATTGCCGGGCATGTGCCCCTGCCGCCGGCGGAGTGCGCCGCCCTGGCCCAGCTGGGCGGGACGATCGTCATCCTCATGGGCGTGGCCACCCTGGCCGGGAACGCAGCCTCCCTGGTGGCTGCCGGGCTCGACCCGGCGACCCCGTTCGCGGTGGTGGAACGCGGCTCGACGCCTGCGGAGCGGGTGATCCGCGGGCGGATCGGCGAGGCCGCCGCCGTGCTGGCCCGCGAGGGGGTCACCTCCCCGGCGGTGATCGTCATCGGCGGGGTCAGCGACCTGCCGCAGCTGCGCTCCTCGCAGTGAGCCCGGCTGCCCCCAGCCCGGCCCGGTCGAGCAGCAGGTCAACGAGCTCGCCGGGCACTAGCGCGGGATCGTCCGCCGCGCCCGGCGGCAGCAGCGGATCGGAAACGAGCCCGGCTCCCGAGCCGGCCAGCCGGCTGGCGAACTGGCCGGGGGCGAGCAGGTAGCTGGCCACCGCCACCGGGTATCCCTGCGCTCGCAGCGCCGCGATGACCTGCCCGGTTGCCGGACCCGGCCCGGCGATGTGCGAGCGGGTGACGACCCGGCCGAGCCGGCGTTCCAGGCCGGCGGCGTCGGCCGAGACATCGCGGGCGGCGGCGGCCTCGCGCGAGCCGGCGCTGGCCAGGGTGAGTGCGTACCCGTCGCCGGGTGCCAGCCCGGCCTGGGCGAGCCGCGCGGCCAGCAGGTCCGCGATCCGCGGGTCCGGGCCCAGCGCGGGAGCCACTCGCGTCCCGGCGGCCTGGTGCGCGGCCCGGCGCAGATCGACCCGCACGTGGTATCCGGCTGAGAGCAGCACCGGCACGATGGTGATGCGGGAGCCGTCGCCTCCGGCCGCGTGGCGGCGTACGAGTTCACCAGGGTCCGGGGAGCGCAGGCTGACGTAGCCGGCGGCGAACCGCACGTCTGGCCGCCGGGCGCGGACCGCGCTGGTCAGGGCGTTGATCGCGGCATGTCCCAGGGGTGAGCGGGTGCCGTGCGAGACCAGGATGACGACATCATTTTCCATAACTCGATTGAACTATACTGGAAATGTGGTGTTATCTTAGCGGTCGGGGTTCCGGCACCTCTGCCGCCTGCCCGCCCCGCAGGCAGGCGGGTGCCGCCGCCACCCCGCGTACCCGCCGCATCCCCGGCCCAGCTAAGGAGCATCGTGACCGCCAGCACGCACAACCCGCGTCCCGCCCGGGCCCCGCGCAGCGAGGGCCAGTGGGCACTTGGCCAGCACGAGCCGCTCAACCCCAATGAGGAATTCAAGGCCGCGGACAACCCGCTCAACGTCCGCCAGCGGATCATCGACGTCTACGCCAAACAGGGATTCGCCTCCATCCCGGAGGACGACCTGCACGGCCGGATGCGCTGGGCCGGCCTGTACACCCAGCGCAAGCCCGGGATCGACGGCGGCCGCACCGCCCAGCTCGACCCCGCCGAACTCGACGACGAGTACTTCATGATGCGCATCCGGGTCGACGGCGGCCTGCTCACCACCGGGCAGCTCGATGCCATCGGGCAGGTCTCCGCCCGCTACGCCCGGGACACCGCCGACATCACCGACCGGAACAACATCCAGTACCACTGGATCGACGTGCGCGACGTCCCGGCCATCTGGGACCAGATCGAGCCACTGGGCCTGTGGACCCAGGAAGGCTGCGGCGACTGCCCGCGCGTCGTGCTCGGCTCACCGGTCGCGGGCCGGCTCGCCGGGGAACTCATCGACTCCCGCCCGCAGATCGAGCAGATCAAGCAGATCCTGCGAGCGGACCCCTCCCTGGCCAACCTGCCGCGCAAGTTCAAGACGTCGATCTCGTGGTTCTGGGATGCCGTCCCGGAGATCAACGACATCAGCTTCGTCGGGGTGGTCCACCCCGAGCATGGCCCCGGCTTCGACGTGCTGGCCGGCGGCGGCCTGTCCACGGCACCGCAGCTGGCCGTCCGGCTCGGTGCCTGGGTCCCGCAGGAGGACATCCCCCAGGTGTGGTACGCCATGGTCCGGCTGGTCCGCGACTACGGCTACCGCCGCCTGCGCACGAGGGCCCGGCTGAAGGTCCTCGTCCGGGACTGGGGCGCGGCCCGGGTCCGGGAGGTGCTCGAAACCGAGTACCTGCACCGCCCGCTCCTGGACGGCCCGGCCGCGCAGGCCCCCGATCACCCGCTCGACTACGTCGGCATCACCGAGCAGGCCGACGGCAACGTCGCGGTGGGATTCACGGCCGTGGCCGGGCGGGTATCGGGCACGATCCTGTCCGCGGTCGCCCGGGCTGCCCGGGACGCCGGCTCGGACGCCGTCTCGCTGACGGCGCTGCAGAAGCTCATCGTCCTCGACGTCGACCCGGCCAGGGCCGAGCAGCTCATCGCCGCACTGGAACCCCTGGGGCTGCACGCCCGCGCCTCGGCCTGGCGGCGCGGCACGATGGCCTGCACCGGCCTGGAGTACTGCAAGCTCGCCATCGTCGAGACCAAGGGACGGGCGCACAGCCTGGTCGCCGACCTCGACCGGCGGCTCGCCGGCATCCCGCTGGAGCGGCCGGTCAGCATCGGGCTCAACGGCTGCCCGAACAGCTGCGCCCGCATCCAGGTGAGCGACATCGGCCTCAAGGGCCAGCTCGTCACTGACTCGGAAGGCAACCAGGTCGAGGGCTTCCAGGCGCACCTGGGCGGCGAACTCGGCGCTGACGCCGGGTACGGCCGCAAGCTGCGCGGGCACAAGGTCACCTCCGCCGAGGCCGGCGACTACATCGAGCGGCTGGTCCGGGCCTACGCCGCCGGTGCCCGCCCCGGAGAACGGTTCGCCCAGTGGGCGGGCCGCGTGGACGAGGACGTGCTGCAATGACGGCCGGACTGGCTGGCTCCCCGGGCCGGGAGCGCTCCGCGGACCAGCTGCGGGAACTTGCCGCTGCCGGGACGCGGGAGCTGGCCGGGGCCGGGGCCGTGCAGATCATGGAGTGGACCCGGGACACCTTCGGGGAGCGGTTCGCCGTCGCCAGCTCGATGCAGGATGCGGTGCTGCCCCACCTGGCCGCCTCGGTCGCCCCCGGTGCCGACGTGCTCTTCCTCGACACCGGCTACCACTTCGCCGAGACGCTGGCCACCCGCGACCGGGTCGCCGCCAGCTACCCGCTCAGCGTGCGCTCCCTGGCCCCCGGGCAGTCCCCGGCGGAGCAGGACGAGACGTACGGCAAGGACCTGCACGCCACCAACCCGGACTTGTGCTGCCTGCTGCGCAAGACGACGCCGCTGTTCGAGGCGCTGGAAGGGTACGAGGCCTGGGTCACCGGGCTGCGCCGTGCCGAGTCAGCAACCCGGGCGAACGTGCCGGAGGTGTCCTTCGATGCCAATCACGGCCTGGTGAAGATCTGCCCGATCGTGGCGTGGAGCGATGAGCAGGTCGGGCAGTACGCCCGGGATCACGAGGTAATCCGCAACCCCCTGCTCGACGCGGGCTACCCCTCGATCGGATGCTGGCCGTGCACCCGCAAGGCCGGGCCGGGGGAAGACCCGCGTTCCGGCCGCTGGGCCGGGCGGGACAAGACCGAGTGCGGGATCCACCAGTGAGCGGCACGCTCTGGCTGACCGGCCTGTCCGGGGCCGGGAAGACCACCATCGCCCGCGCCGTGGCGCGCCGCCTGGCCGGGCGCGCCGGGCTGCGCACGGAGGTACTCGACGGCGATGAACTGCGCGAGCACCTCTCCCCGGGGCTGGGTTTCACCAGGGCCGACCGCGATGCGCACGTGACCCGGGTGGGCTACCTGGCCCGGCTGCTGGCCCGCAACGGCGTGCTCGTGCTGGTGCCGGTGATCGCCCCGTACGAGCGGGCCCGCTCAGCGATCAGGGCGGAGCACGCCGCCGAGGGGACGCCGTACGCGCTGGCGTACGTGTCCACCCCGGTGGCCGAGTGCGCCCGGCGCGATGTCAAGGGGTTGTACGCCGCCCAGGCTCAGGGACGGATCGCGCACCTGACCGGGGTGGACGACCCGTACGAGCCCCCGGCGGACCCGGACCTGGACCTGGATACCACCGATATCGATACCGACGAGGCCGCCGGCCGCGTGATCGCGCTGCTGTCGGAAAGGGGAATGCTGTGACGGCGACCGCCGACGCGAAACCCGCCGCCCGGTCCGCTGCGGCCATCCGGGCGCTGGAGGCTGAGGCTATCCAGATCATCCGCGAGGTCGTAGCCGAATTCGACCGGCCCGCACTGCTGTTCAGCGGTGGTAAGGATTCCGCGGTGCTGCTGCACGTGGCCCGCAAGGCCGTTGCCCCGGCCCCGCTGCCGATCACCTTGCTGCACGTCGATACCGGGCACAACCTGCCCGAGGTGATCGAGTACCGCGACCGGATCGTGGCCGCAGGCGGATTGAGCCTCGTGGTCGCCTCGGTTGCCGACTGGATAGCCGACGGGCGGCTCACCGAGCGCCCCGACGGCACCCGCAACCCGCTGCAGACCGTGCCGCTACTGGACACCATCGCCGAGCACCGGTTCGACGCGGTGCTCGGCGGGGCCCGGCGCGATGAGGATCGCGCCCGGGCCAAGGAGCGGATCTTCTCGGTCCGGGACGCCTTCGGGGGCTGGGATCCGCGTAAGCAGCGCCCGGAATTGTGGGATGTCTATAACGGGCGGCACGCGCCGGGCGAGAACACCCGCGTATTCCCGCTGAGCAACTGGACTGAGCTGGATATCTGGCACTACATCGCCGCCGAGCAGGTCGAGCTTCCCCCGATCTACTTCGCGCATGAGCGCCAGGTGTGGCTGCGCGACGGCATGTGGATGACCCCCGGCCCGTGGTTCGGCCCGGGGGAGGGTGATGAATTAGTCACCAAGACCGTCCGCTACCGCACCGTCGGAGACGGATCGTGCACCGGCGCAGTCGAATCCAGCGCGCGCACGATCGAGGAGATCGTCGCTGAGATCTCGGTGAGCCGGCTCACCGAGCGGGGCGCGACCCGGGCCGACGACCGCCTCTCCGAGGCATCGATGGAAGACCGCAAGCGAGAGGGCTACTTCTGATGAGTGCCGATGTGCTCACCAGCGCACCGCCGGACGCCGGGGAGGATGCCGCCCGGCGGCCGCAACTGCGCCTGGTCGTCGCCGGATCGGTCGACGATGGTAAATCCACCCTGGTGGGACGCCTGCTATACGACACCAAGTCGATCCTGGCCGACCAGTACGACGCGGTCGAGCAGGCCAGCCGCCGCCGCGGCGCCGATGCGGTCGACCTGGCGCTGCTGACCGACGGCCTGCGCGCCGAGCGGGAGCAGGGCATCACCATCGACGTGGCCTACCGGTACTTCTCCACACCCCGGCGCTCGTTCATCATGGCCGACACCCCCGGCCACGCCCAGTACACCCGCAACACCGTGACCGGGGCATCCACCGCCGATGCCGCGCTCATCCTCGTCGATGCCCGCAATGGCGCGCTCGTGCAGACCCGGCGTCACGCCGCGGTGATGGCCCTGCTCCAGGTGCCGCACGTGGTGTTCGCGGTCAACAAGATGGACGCGGTGGGCTGGGACCAGGAGCGCTTCGAGGATGTCGCCGGCCAGATCCGCCACCTCGCGCGGCGGCTGGGGAACCAGGATGTGCGGATCGTCCCGGTGAGCGCCCTGACCGGGCAGAACGTCGTCACCGGGCAGGGCGCGCAGGACCCGGCTGGTGCCTGGTATCAGGGTCCGAGCCTGCTTGAGCTGCTCGAAGGACTCGACGTGTCGTCCGCCGCAGCCGGGGCCCCGTTCCGGATGCCGGTGCAGCTGGTGATCCGCCCCCGCACGGCCGCGCACCCCGATTACCGCGGCCTGGCCGGGCGGATCGCCTCGGGTACGGTGCGGACGGGCGATGTCGTCGTGGCCCTGCCCTCGGGGTTGTCGTCGGTGGTCACCGGGATCAGCAGCCCCGCCGGGCCGGTAACGGCAGCCGCGGCGGGGGAGTCGGTGACCATCCTGCTGCGTGACGAACTCGACGTGGGCCGCGGCCAGGTGCTCGCCCTCGGCGGGCAGCCCAAGCCCAGGGTCACCGGGGAACTGGTCGGGGTCGTCTGCTGGCTCGGCGAACGCTCCTCCGCACCCCGCCAGCGGGTGCTGGTCAAGCTCGGTACCAGCGTGGTACGCGCCATCCTCACCGGGGTCACCCAGCACTGGGACGTCGATACCCAGGAGTGGGCCGACTCTGGTGAGCCCGCCGCGCTCAATGACATCGCCCGGGTGACCGTGCAGCTCGCCGAGCCGCTGGCGGTCGATGACTACGCCGACTCCCGGGCTACCGGCGGTTTCCTCATCATCGATCCGCCCAGCGGGGCCACCCTGGCGGCCGGCCTGGTCGGCGACCCGCTGACCCGGGCCTTCGACCCCGTCATCTGAGCTGGTACCGCCTGCTGCATGACAACGCGGCCCGGTGCCGTGCCCGGGACAATCACCGGCGGCGCCGGGCCGCATCAGCGGCTCACGAGCCGGGCCTCACCTGATGACGACGCTGGCCTCGCCGGCGTAGCTGAAGAAGGTCAGCGACTCCTGGCAGTACAGCTCAATGCTGTCAGCGTCGTGCGAGCTGTACCCGATCGACAGATCCTGGCCCAGGTGCAGCTCGAAGTCGCCGCCGCGCGTGGATAGCAGCAGGGCACCTTCCAGGGCCGGCGCCCACACGATGTCGCCGTCGATGAGCCGCCTGATGTGCTCGCGGACCGGGAAGCCGTGGTCGGTGATCTCCGAGACCGCGGTGAACAGGCCGGGGCTGAGCAGCAGCGAGTACGGGCCGCCGACGCCGGCCAGCCGCAGCTGGGTCAGCCCCCGGGAGACCACGTCGGTCAGGTCGCGCACGTCGGCGGGCACGGCCAGGGGCTCGTTCGAGCTGCCCGGCTCGATGCCCTCGATGCCGGCTCCGGCCGCGCCGCGGAAGATGGCCTGGTCCTCGGCCAGGGCCATTGCCCGGGCCGCGTCCTTGACCGGCTGCCAGTCGGAATCCCGGGAGCCGAGTTCGACACCGTCGGCTGCCTGGCGGCTGATCCGGAACGGCACCCGCAGCTGGACGACGTGCTGCGCCTCGTGCAGCCGCGCCTGGACGCCCTGCACGGGTGCCTCGACGGCGCTGAGATGGCCGGTGCCGACGGCGGCCAGGTCCGGCCCGGAGGGCCCGATGAGGTCGACCACGCGCCGTCCGGCGATCGAGCCGCGGAATGTCCGGCGGGCTTCCTCGTCGATCTCAGCCCAGGCCGCGTCGGTGATCGGGGCGAGTTCGCGGTGCAGATTGTTCATTGCGTGCTCCTTTTCAGGCTGCCGATCCGCAAGGAGCCGTCGGCGCTGGCGGCGGGCTGCGTGACCGGCCCGGATGGTGCGGTCCCGGGGTCGGCGAATGAGCCGGGGTCGGTGAGGAAGGCCGCCGGCGGGACGAAGTACAGGCAGCCGGTGCGGGCCTCGGAGAAGTCGAGCAGCCGGTCGTGGGTGCCGCGCGGCTCGCCGAGGAACATGTGCTCGAGCATGGTCTCGATCGGGGCGGGGTCGGCGGCGTACCCGATGAAGTACGTGCCGAACTCCCCGCTGCCAATGGTCCCGAACGGCATGTTGCCGCGCACGATGGACAGCTCCTCGCCGTCCTCCCCTTCGATGATGTTCACCGCCACATGCGAGTCGGCGGGCTGGACGTCCTCATCGAGCTCGATGTTCTCCAGCTTGCTGCGGCCGATGACGAGCTGCTGCTGCTCGACCGTGAGCTCCTCCCAGGCCTGCAGATCGTGCAGGTACTTCTGGGTGATGACGTAGCTGCCCCCCGGGAAGGCGGAGCCGGGGCCGAGCAGCGCCGTGGTGATCTGCTCGGCGGGGTTATCCGGGTTCTCGCTGCCGTCGACGAAGCCGAGCAGGTTGCGGTCGTCCCAGTAGCGGAACGCGTGCACCTCATCCTCGACATCGGCGTGCCCGCTCATCGACAGCGTGATCCGCCGGGCGAGCTCGAAGCACATGTCCGTGCTCTGGGCGCGGATGTGGAAGAACAGGTCACCGGGGGTGGACGGAGCCGAGTGCGCATCCCCCGCCAGGGGACGGAACGGGTGCAGCCCGGCTGGCCGGGGCAGGTCGTACATCCGGTCCCACAGCCTGGCACCGATGCCGGTGACGCAGGTGAGCTGATTCTCCGGCACCCGGAAGGCGATCGATCTGATCAGCCCGGGAACCCCGCTGAGGGCTTCCCGCACGGCGTCTTCGCTGCCCGCGCGCACCGTGAGGGTGAGGAAGATCGCCGCCTTGGCGGGCGGGCTCAGGACCGGCTGGGCTAGATTCTCCGGCGCTGCCGGGTTGGCCGCTGTCACGTGGGCACCTCCTGGTCTCGATTACCGCGACTCTAACCGGCGGCACCGGCAGATGCCCCGAGGGGGATGCGCTGCGTCCTCCCCGGGGCCTGTCCGGGGAGTCGTCAGAGGGTACCGCTATGCTGCCCTGGCGGTGCGTACGCGAGCCAGGCCAGCGAAGGGGAACCGTGATGTCGCAGCCAGTCCTCACCTTGAACAATGGCGTCAGGATGCCGGCGATCGGCCTGGGCGTGTTCCAGTCGCCTCCGGCGCAGACGCTGACCGCCGTGCGGACCGCGCTGGAGGCCGGCTACCGGCTGATTGACACGGCCTCGCTGTACGGCAATGAACGCGAGGTCGGCCAGGCGGTCCGCGAGAGCGGGCTGGACCGCGCCGAGGTGTTCGTCACCTCCAAGCTGTGGATCGCCGATTACGGCTACGACCAGGCGCTCGCCGCATTCGGCGCTTCGCTGGACCGCCTGGGCCTGGATTACCTCGACCTGTACCTCGTGCACTGGCCGGTGCCCGCGGACTTCGAGGCCACCATCGCCTCCTACCGGGCCGCCGAGAAGCTGCTGTCCGACGGATTCGTGCGGGCGATCGGGGTGTGCAACCACACCCGCGAGCACCTGCGTCGCCTGTGCCAGGCCACGCACGTGGTCCCTGCGGTGAATCAGATTGAGCTGCACCCGTTCTTCACCCAGGGCGGCAACCGGGCCGCGAATGATGCGCTGGGGATCGTCACCCAGTCCTGGTCGCCGCTGGGCGGGGTCAAGGTCTACCGGGCCAAGGATCCGGGCACCGCGGTCAGCCCGCTGGATCACCCGGTCATCAGGCAGATCGCGCGGGCCCACGGCACGGGCCCGGCCCAGGTCATCGTGCGCTGGCACCTCCAGCATGGGCTCTCCCCGATCCCCAAGTCGGTGCGCCCCGAGCGGATCCGGTCAAACGCCGACGTGCTCGGCTTCGAGCTGAGCGAGGAGCAGATGGCCCGGATCGACGCACTGGATACGGGAGTGCGCGGCGGTCCCGACCCCGAAGTCGTGGAACCGCGGCTGTACGGTCCTACTCCGCGGTAAGGCCGGGTTCGCCCCCGGGGCCTGCCATCAGCCGCCGACCCGGAAGAATACTCATCCGGCAGAGAGTTTATGCATTCTTTGCCGGGTAGCATACCGCTGCTTGCAGGTATGTCATAAGGCTAGATTATGCCTCCTTGCCGGTGGCCCGCGACCGTGCTCGCGCGGGAATGAACGTCGCGGCAGGTCATAGCGGGCACGTTTTGTGGGATCGGTTCCGGCGCGCTGTGCAGCATGTTACAGTCGCGTCACATAGCCCCTGGATCCGCGATCCGGATCCATTTGTCTTCATGGATGCACCTTGACCGGAGTTCATCCATGTCGAACGTGCCTGCCTACCTGCGGGTGCGAAAGGAGTACTACGTTGGCAACGGCGCCGAACGTTCCATCAAGCGTGCCCAAGGCAATGCCCAGATGGACCCGAGTGGATACGATGTGGACGCTGAGCCTCTTCGGCACGGCGGTTGGTGCGGGAATCCTATTCTTACCATTGCGGGCTGGGACCGGGGGCCTGTGGACGCTGATCATCCTGACCATCCTGGTCGCCCCGATGACGTATCTGTCGCATCGCGGGCTCTCCCGCATGGTGTGCGCGGCTCCGAAGCCGGACGCCGACATCACCAATGTGATCCGTGAATTCTTCGGCGAGACCGCCAGCAAGGTCGTCGGAGTCCTGTACTTCCTGTCCATCTACCCGATCGTGCTCATCTACGGCGTGGGCATCACCAACACCGTGGACAGCCTGATGGTGAATCAGCTCGGAATGGCCTCCCCGCCCAGGTGGCTGCTCTCGGGGGTGCTGATCGCCCTGCTCATGATCGTCATGATCTCCAGCCGTGACGTCATGCTGCGGGTAACCGAATGGGTGGTCTACCCGCTGGCGATCCTGCTGCTGGGCGTCACCCTCTACCTCATTCCCAGCTGGAGCCTCGACGGGCTCACCGCCGTGCAGCCCCCGGCTGACATGCTGCGCACCATCTGGCTTACCATCCCGGTGCTGGTGTTCGCCTTCTCGCACGCGGCGGCCATCTCGCAGTACTCGGTGGCGACCAAGGAGTACTACGGTGAGTTCGCCTCAGCGAAGGCGTCGCAGGTGCTGCTCGTCGTCAACGGCTCCCTCGTGTTCTTCACGATGTCGTTCGTCTTCTCCAGTGTGCTCGCGCTGGGGCCCGACGGCATGCGGGCGGCGGACGCGGCGAACCTGCCGGTGCTGTCGTACATCGCCAATGTGCAGGACAATGTGCTCATCAGCTTCGTCGGCCCGCTCATCGCCATCGCGGCCATCTCGTCCTCGTTCTTCGGCCATTACCTGGGCGCCGCCGAAGGCGCTGCCGGGCTCGTACGGAACTTCATCGACCCGGCCGGTACCCGTTTTTCCCAGATGCAGATGAAGCGCGGTATCGAGCTGTTCATCTTCCTCACGACCTGGGCAGTGGCCATCGCGAATCCCAGCATCCTCTCGCTCATCGAGCGGATTTCCGGCCCGGTTATCGCGGCGATCCTGTACCTGCTGCCGATGTATGCCATTCACAAGATCGATGCCCTGGCTCCGTTCCGTGGCCGGATCAGCAACGTGTTCGTCACTGTTGCCGGATTGGTCGCGATCAGCGGGCTGGTCGTCGGTTTCTTCTGAGCCGCCCGGTCACCTCCGGGCTACAAAGCGCGGCCACGGCGCTGCCGTTGGTGGTGCCCGATCGTGGTATCGGCGGCGCCGTGGCCGTCAGGCGTATTTTCACCACAGACCTTGATTCAGATAGCGCGCGCCGGTGAGGGTATCCCGCGCGCACGGTTCCACAGAAAGCAGGTTGTCATGAAGGTCGGTATCCCCACTGAAGTCAAGAACAACGAATTCCGCGTCGCCATCACCCCCGTCGGCGTGAACGAGCTCGTCTCGCGCGGTCACCAGGTTCTCATCCAGGCCGGGGCCGGCGCCGGATCCTCCATCAGCGACGAGGAGTACGCCGCCCAGGGAGCGGTCATCGTCCCGGGCGCGGAGGACGTCTGGGGCCAGTCCGAGATGGTCATGAAGGTCAAGGAGCCGGTTGCCTCCGAATACGGTTACCTGCGCGAGGACCTGCTGCTGTTCACCTACCTGCACCTGGCCGCCGACCAGCCGCAAACCGATGCCCTGCTCGCCGCCGGGACCACCGCGATCGCCTATGAGACGGTGCAGCTGCCGGACCGCTCGCTGCCCCTGCTGTACCCGATGTCCGAGGTGGCCGGGTGCCTCGCGCCGCAGGTGGGCGCGTACAACCTCATGAAGGCCCAGGGCGGGCGCGGCGTGCTCATGGGCGGCGTCGGCGGCGTGGCCGGGGCCAAGGTGGTCGTCCTCGGCGCCGGGGTCGCCGGGCAGAACGCGGCCAACATCGCGCTGGGCATGCGCGCTGATGTCACCGTGCTGGACATCGACCTGGTCAAGCTGCGGGCGGCGTTCTGGCGCTGGAACAACCGCGTGCGCCAGATCGCCTCCTCGCGGCTGGCCATCGAGCAGCACGTGACCGAGGCGGACATGGTCATCGGCACCGTGCTGGTGCCCGGCGCGCGGGCACCCAAACTGGTGACCAACGATCTGGTCGCCCAGATGAAGCCCGGATCGGTGCTGGTGGACGTCGCCGTCGACCAGGGCGGCTGCTTCGAGGACACGCACGCCACCACGCACGACGACCCCACCTTCACCGTGCACAACTCGACGTTCTACTGCGTGGCGAACATGCCCGGCGCGGTACCGAACACGTCGACCTACGCACTCACCAACGCGACGCTGCCGTACGCGGTGCGCCTGGCCGACCTCGGCTGGCGCGAGGCGTGCCGGCGCGACGGGGCGCTGCTGCGCGGGCTGAACACCCACGCCGGAGCGGTGTACTACGCAGGCGTGGCGGAGGCGTTCGGCTATGACCTGGCCGACGCCGGCGCTCTGGTCGAGGCGTAACCGCCACGGCCGGTCCCTGGGCCCGGAGCGTACGGGCGTGCGCACCGGACCCAGGGACTTTCTGGTGCCCGGGTCCTAGCGGGCCAGCTGGGCATGGAACAGGTCGAGCACCCCGGCGGCGGTGCCCGCGTCGATCTGGCCGGGAGCCGATGCCGCACCCACGGCGGCGAAGGTGGCCGCCGAGCCGAACACCTCCCCGGCCAGGCGGGTCACCAGCCCGAGCGGGCCCATCGCGATCGTGATCACGGGGATGGACAGCCGTTCCCGGGCGCGCACGGTGACGTCGAGCAGCCGTACCACATCGGCGGGTGAGCGGGGCATGACGGCGATCTTGGCGGCATCGGCGCCGGCCTGCTCCATCCCGTTCAGCAGCGAGTCCAGTTGCTGCGCCGGGGGGGTGGCGGTGAAGTCGTGGGCCGAGGCGATGACCGCGGCACCTTCACTGCGGGCGATGCCGATCACGGTGGGGCCCAGCGGGTGACGGTACTCGACGTCGACCGCCGCGACCGAGCCGGAACCGGCGATGGCCTCGGTGAGCATGGCGTAGTCCCGCTCGCCGGCGATTCCCGCGCCGCCCTCGGACCGGGTGCGGTAGGTGAACAGCAGCGGCAGGGCTGCCGTGGCGCGCTCGCCGCCGTCAGTGCCGCCCGCGCGCCGCGCGGCCTCGCCCAGCGCCGCCGACAGCTCGCGCGCCACCGCGACGATGTCGTTCAGGGTGCGTGCCTGCTGGTACAGATCGGCCCGCCATTCGGCCATCTGGGCGGGGGAGCCGGTCAGGGCGGCGACCTCATCGCGTAACCCGCTCAGCGCCGGGGCGACGAGGGGCACGATGACGCACGGCCTGCCGTGGCCGTCCGGAAGACCGGGGACCGGGGAAGGTGCGTTGTCACTCACGGCTGCTCCTGGAGGGCCTGGGCCGGGTGTCCCGGCGGGTCGGTCGGTGGTTCGTCGTGTCGTTCATCGTCTCATCGCCGCTGCGCGCCGCGGCCTTCCCGGCGACGCGGTCTTCCCGGGCCAGCCGCGTGCCCGGGGGAGCGCGGGCGGTTGTGGGGCACGCGTGCCCTCGCCGGGCCGCGCCAGGTGATTTAGGGTCGGTTCATGACTGACTCCGGTTCCGGGCGCCCGCCGCAGCCCGCCATCACGGCACCCGTGGTGGCACCCGGGCTTGCGGGGGGCTATGCCACCGCCCGGTTCAGCGGGGTACGCCTGGCCGGGGGAGTGGTGCTGGCAGCGGCCGGGGCGCGGGCCGCCTGGTCGTGGCGGGCCGCCCACGGGCCCGCCGTGGCCGTCGCGCCCGGTGCCGTGTACCTGGGCGCGTTCGCCGCCTCGCATCCGCTGGCCGCCCGGATCGGTGCCTGGCCGTCGGTCGCCCTCGTGACCGCGGTCGCCTCCGGGGTCGCCGGCGCCGCTGACCTGCGAGCCGCCCGGAGCCTGGACGCAACTGGACACCGCCGCCGCAGGCGCCCGCACCGGGTGGCCCCGGACGGCGGGGGGAAAGGATAACGGCATGCTCTCGCTCGGATTCTTCGGCTGGATCATCGTCGGCGGCCTCGCCGGCTGGATCGCCAGCAAGTTCATGGGAACCGATGCCCAGCAGGGCATCTTCCTCAACATCGTGGTCGGCGTCGTCGGCGGCCTGCTCGGCGGCTGGCTGCTGCGGATGGTGGGCGTCAACGTCGCCGGCGGCGGCCTCCTCTTCAGCTTCTTCACTGCGCTGGCGGGCGCCTGCCTGCTGCTGTGGCTGGTCAAGCTGGTCCGCCGCTAGCCCCCGTGCCGGTGCCGTGCCGGGCCGCGTCACTTGCGAGGATGTCCTCATGCCGGTACGGGTTTCCAGTCGCGGACGAGTCGAGCCCTTTTACGTGATGGAGGTGCTCAAGGCCGCCAACCGGCGGGCTGCGCAGCACGGCGACCTCATCTCGCTGTGTGCCGGGCAGCCCTCGACGCCCGCCCCGGGGCCTGTGCGCCGGGCGGCCGCCCGGGCCCTGCAGCGCGGGGAGGTGATGGGCTACACCGATGCCATCGGCAACCGGCGGCTGCGCGCCGCGATCGCCGGGCATTCCCGCGCCGAGTACGGGGTGGATGCCGACCCCGATGAGGTGCTCGTCACGACCGGGTCCTCGGGTGCGTTCACGGCGGTGTTCCTGGCCGCCTTCGAGGCCGGCGACACCGTCCTGGTGACCCGGCCGGGCTACCCCGCCTACCGCAATACCCTGGCCGCCCTGGGCTGCCGGGTGGCCGAGCTGGACTGCGGCGAGGCCGCCCGGTTCCGGCCGGGCGTCGCCGCGCTGGAGGAGTACGCCCGTGAGCATGGCGCCCCGGCGGGCCTCGTCGTCGCCTCCCCGGCTAACCCGACTGGCTCGATCATCCCGCCGGGGGAACTGGCGGCCCTGGCCACCTGGTGCCAGGACAACGGGACCCTGCTAGTCAGCGACGAGATCTACCACGGCATCGTGTTCGAGGGCCGGGCGGCGTGCGCCTGGGAGACCTCGCGCGACGCCGTCGTCGTCGGGTCGTTCAGCAAGTACTACTCGATGACCGGCTGGCGGATCGGCTGGTGCCTGGTGCCCGCGCCGCTGCGCCGGCCGGTCGAGCTGCTGCTGGGGAACTTGTCCATCTGCCCTCCGGCGATCTCGCAGATCGCCGCGGCGGAGGCGTTCACGCCGGAGTCCGCGGCCGAGCTGGCCGGGCATGTGCGCCGGTATGCCGCCAACCGCGAGCTGGTACAGCGGCGCATCGGTGAGCTGGGCGTGCGCACGATCGCGCCTGCGGACGGGGCCTTCTACGCCTACGCGGACATCTCCCACCTGACTGGCGATTCACTCAGCTGGGCCGGGCAGGTGCTCGCGGACACCGGGGTGGCGCTCACTCCGGGGGTCGATTTCGCGCCTGCGAGCCCGGTCCATTCCCGGCATTCGGACGGTCGCCGGTTCGTGCGGTTTTCCCTCGCCGGGGCGACTGACGAGTTCGACACTGCCATGACGCGACTCGCAAACTACGTCCACAGGACCTAGACCACGGGCGTGCTGGCCCGGCGGCCCGCCGTCTACGGTGCCGGGATGACGAAGAAGGGGAGTCGCCCCCGGGGTGACAACGTCATCGCCATGTCGCCTCGGCGCGGCCCGGCCGGCCTGGCACCGCAGCCGGTCCGGCCTGA
>CAMCQD010000001.1 GCA_945876925.1 uncultured Dermatophilus sp. | reverse complement strand
ATCGCCACCGTCCGCGGCGCCGGCTACAAGCTCGCCTCCTGACGCCCCGCGCCCGGCCAGGCCAGCCCGGGGCCGCGGGCATCTCCCCCGCTGGGCGTGCTGCGCACCGCCGGGGCCGGGCTGGCCGGGAACTAGCCGATGGCGACGACAGTGCGGCCGGTGCCCTGGCCGGCGAGCAGGCTGGCAGCGGCATCGGCGGCCCCGGCGAGCGGGACCGTGCGGGTAACCGAATCGAGCAGGCCGGGGTCGAGGTCGCGAGCCAGCCGTCCCCAGGCCGCCTCGCGGCGTTCTCGCGGGCAGCGCACCGAGTCGATCCCGAGCAGCGACACCCCGCGCAGGATGAACGGCATGACGTTCCCCTCGAACGCCGCCCCGGCGGCCAGCCCGCAGGCGGTGGCAACGCCGCCCGGCTTCAGGGTGGCCAGCGCCGCGGCCAGCACCGGCCCGCCGACCGCATCGGCTACGCCCGCCCACGTGGCCCGGCCGAGCGGGCGTCCCGCGGTGCCCAGTTCGTCCCGGCCGATGATCCTGGCCGCGCCGAGCCGGGTGAGCTGATCGCGTAGTTCGCCTGGCCGCCCGGTGAGCGCGGCCACGTCGTAGCCGGCCCGGGCCAGCAGCGCGATCGCGATGGAGCCGACCCCGCCGCCGGACCCGGTGACCAGCACCGGCCCCTGCTCAGGAGCCAGGCCGGCCCGTTCCATCGCGAGCACCCCGAGGGCGGCGGTGAACCCGGCGGTGCCGATCGCCGCGGCCTGCGCGGGCGTGAACGGCTCCGGCACGGCGACGAGGTCATCGCCGCTGACCGCCGCCAGGGCGGCCAGGCCGCCATGCTGCTCCTCGCCCAGGCCGGCTCCGTTGAGCACCACCACATCCCCGGGCGACCAGCGCGGATCAGCCGACTCCAGCACGGTGCCGGCCAGGTCGATGCCGCAGATGAGCGGGTAGGCGCGGATCACCCCGGGGCGCCCGTGCAGGGCCAGGGCATCCTTGTAGTTGATGCCCGAGTAGTCCACCCGGACAGTGACGTCCCGGGAGGGCAGCACCTCGCGGCCGAGTTCTTCCAGCCTCGCGGGGGCTCCCTTGTCACGGACGATCCAGGCAGCGAATGCGCTCATGCGCTGACGCTACGCGAACCACCCGGCGGGGCACGGTATTACGCGAACCCGCTGGCGCGACCCGCCGCGCCGGGACAGCACCGGTGAGGCGCGGCCCAGGACCGGGCGGCCCCGGACCGCCCCGCAGGGGAACCGGACCGGGGCTCACCGCAGCCCGGGACGATCCTCAGCGGTCGACCAGCGCCATCAAGGTGGCGTTGTACCGCTCACCGTGCACCCCGGCCCGGGCCAGCAGGGTGTCCAGGTCAGCGCGCTCATCGGCCGACAGGGCCACCTGCGTCGCGGCGGCGTTCTCGTCCAGGCGCTCCCGGCGGCGGGTGCCCGGGATCGGCACGATGAACGGCTGCTGCGCGAGCAGCCAGGCCAGGGCGATCTGCCCCGGCGAGCAGCCCTTCGCCCCGGCCAGGCCGCGGACGTGCTCGACAATGGCCTGATTGGCCTCCAGGTTGCCGGCCGCGAACCGCGGCACCTGCGCCCGGATGTCGCCCTCGGCGAACTGCTGGCCGGCTTTCACGGTCCCGGTGAGGAATCCCTTGCCCAGCGGGCTGAACGGCACGAACCCGATACCCAGCTCGGCGCAGGCCGGGAGCACCTCCTGCTCGGGGTCGCGGGTCCACAGCGAGTACTCGCTCTGCACCGCAGTCACCGGGAAGGTCGCGTGCGCCCGGCGGATCGTGCCCGCGCTCGCCTCGGACAACCCGAAGAAACGCACCTTGCCCTCGGCGACGAGCTCGCCGACGGTGCCGGCGACTTCCTCGATGGGCACGTCCGGGTCTACCCGGTGCTGGTAGAACAAGTCGATCACGTCGGTGCGCAGCCGCCGCAGCGACGCCTCGGCCACGGCGCGGATCTGCTCTGGCCGGGAGTTCAGGCCCTTCATCTGGCCGCCGGCGATGTCGAAGCCGAATTTGGTGGCGATGGTGACCTGGTCGCGGATCGGCTCTAAGGCCTCACCGACCAGCTCCTCGTTGACGTACGGCCCGTACACCTCGGCCGTGTCGATCAGGGTGATCCCGGCGTGCTCGACGGCGTACCGCAGCACCGCGATCATGTCGTCGCGGTCGCCGGGATTGGGACCGTAACTCTGGGACATTCCCATAGCGCCCAGGCCGATAGCCGAGACCTGCAGTCCCTGGCCGATAGTTCGCGTGTGCATTCTCTCTCCTGGTGTGCAAGTGGTCGGGATCAGGCCTCGGGGATGTCGCGGCCGTATGCCTCCAGGGTGATCGATTCGGGATCGGGGCCGCTGCGCACGCCGGTGTCGAGCGCGTCAATGGCGGCGAGCTGCCCGGCGGTCAGCTCGAATCCGGTGGCCTGGAAGTTCTCCCGGATACGCGCCGGGTTCACGGACTTGGGAATGACCTGGCGGCCCTGCTGGATATGCCAGCGCAGCATCACCTGGGCGGGGGTCTTGCCGTGCTCGGCGGCGATACTGGCGATCACCGGGTCATCGAGGGTGCTGCGCCGCTGGTCACCGAAACCCGGATAGAAGGTGATCCCGCCGATCGGCGACCACGCCTGGGTGAGGATTCCGTGCTCGTCGTGGTAGGCCCGCGTGCCGGCCTGCTGGAAATAGGGGTGCAGTTCGATCTGGTTCACCGCGGGTACCACGCTGGTGCTCGCGGCGAGCCGCTCCAGCCAGGGCGGCGTGAAATTGGAGACGCCGATAGCCCGCACGTGCCCGTCGGCGAGCAGTTTCTCCAGCGCCCGGTAAGCGGCGATGGTGCGGTCGAATTCGCTGGTCAGCGGCTGATGCAGAAGGAACAGGTCAATGACATCGACGCCGAGTTTCCCGCTGGCTTTCTCAAAGGCGTGCAGGGTCTGGTCGTAGCCGAAGTCGCTGATCCATACCTTCGTCTCGATGGTGATCTCCTCCCGCGGCACCTCCGAGCGGGCGATGGCCTGGCCGACCTCACGCTCATTTCCGTAGGCGGCTGCGGTGTCGATGTGCCGGTACCCGGTTTCGAGGGCTGCCGAGACGGCGGCGATGGTCTGCTCCGGAGGCGTCTGGAACACCCCGAGTCCCAGGGCCGGAAGGCATACGCCGTTGTTCAGGGTCACGCCGGGAATACTCATAGCCCGAACCCTATGTGAGGCTGCCGGATTCAGACAGGGTCCGGTATTGCCTGGCTGAGCCCGCCGGCCCCTCGGGGCAGCGGCCGCGCCCGGTTCCGGCTCACCGGCGCCTCCGGACGGCGCCCCGCTGACGACCCGGGACGGCCAGCGCGGCGGCCACGAGGGGCTTCACGACGGCCCGGCCTGGGCGGCTCAGCCGTCGAGGCCCGCCAGCACGTCGCGCAGCGCGGGCTCCTCCTGGCGGTTGCACGGCAGCCGGGAGAGCATCTCGCCCATGAGGCACGTGTCAGTCAGGGCCGCCGCCACCCGGCCGGCCCCGACGACCCCGGCGACCCCCCTGGCCGGGGGGACGCCGGGGCTGGCCACCACCGAGCCCGCGACGATACCGCCGGTCACCAGGCGGATCTGCCGCTCCAGCGCCCACGGGCCGGGAACCCGCGCCACCGGGCCCTGCTCCTGCTCCCAGGCGGTCATCCCCCCGGCCAACACGTGCCAGCGGACCGGCCCGGCGGCGGCATCGAGGAACTCCCCGGCCTTCCAGGCACGCCGGTCAGTGCGGCAGATGAGCACGATGGGCTGCCCGCTCAGCCGGCCAGACAGCTCGTCCACGTGCTCGCGCAGGATGGGCAAGGGAACATTGCGCGCCCCGGGAATGTGCCCGGCGCGGAACTCGGCCGCCGCGCGGACGTCGATCAGCTGGGGACGGCTCTCCCGGTTCAGCCAGTCGCGCAGCTCACCGGCGGTTAGCTGCGCCGCCTGGGACTGCCCGGCCCCCTGCGGGGCGGGTTCGGCGGGGCGGGGCGGGAAGGTGCTGGTGCTCATGGTCCTCTTCTGCGGGTCAGATGGCTTGTGCGGGTCAGATGGCGCCAGCCGGGTCGCGCTGGCCGGATCCGGCAGGTGACGGACTGGGGCGGTTCGGCGGACAGGACGAGGGCTCAGCACCCCGGGGCATCCAGCCACTCTAAGACCCCCATAGGTATTTAGCGCGGGCTCCGCGCGCACCCGCCATATCCCCGCGGCCCGCGGCGGACTCCGGGATAACTCACCCGCGCCGGGACCGGGACCCGCGCCCGGGCACGGGAGCGAGCGCCAGCCCCTGGGCGGCCCGCACGGGATCAGCGGGCGGCATGTCGCACCGGCCCCGCAACCCTCTGACGCAAGGCCGGTGCGGCACGAGCACCGCTCAGGCGCGGGCGTTTGCGCGGAATTCGTACGCCCGGCCGGTGGTGATGCCGGCCTCCAGCTGCTCCAGCGAGACCCCCCGGGTCTCGGGGACCTGCGTGCGCACGAAGAGCAGCGCGACCACGCCGATCGCGGCGAACATGAAGAACGCCCCGGTGATGCCGATCCCGTCAACCAGAGCGGGAAAGAACAGCGCCAGCATGCCGTTGGTGAACCAGCCGAAGAACACCGAGATGCCGATCCCCAGCCCGCGCATATGCAGCGGGAATACTTCAGCGAGCCAGACCCAGACGGCGATATTGAGGAAGGTCTGCATGGAGAACACGAACGCGACCAGCAGCACGAGCAGCACGTAGGGGCGGATCGCGCTCCCCTCCGGGATGAGGCTGGAGAACACTCCGATGAGAACGTGACAGGTAGTGGTGAGCGCGAGCCCGATCTGGAACGTGGTACGCCGGTTGAGCCGGTCCATGTTGTACAGCGCGATCACCCCGCCGAGCACCGAGAAGACCCCGGCCGAGATGTTGGCGAACAGCGCCGCATCGGCGGTGAACCCGGCCTGGATGAGCACCCGCTGCCCGTAGTACATGATCGAGTTAATCCCGGTGAGCTGCTGCGTCATCGAGACGCCGATGCCGATCAGCAGGATCCGCACGAGCCATGTGTTGCTGAAGACCGCCTTGGGGGCGGCATCCTGCCCGGCTTTCTCCTCCCGGGCGATCTGCTCGACCTCGGCCAGCTCGGCAAGGGCGCGCTCCTTCGGGCGGACGGTCCTGAGCACGGCGAGCGCCTCGTCATACCGGCCCTTCTCGACCAGCCAGCGGGGAGATTCGGGCATCCGCAGCATCCCGGCGAACAGCGCGATCGCCGGCAGCGCGCACACGGCGAACATGTACCGCCAGACCCCGTCATGATGCCCGAAGGCGGCGTTGATGATGGCGTTCATGGTGAACGCGGCCAGCTGCCCGGAGACGATAGCCAGCTCATTACGGCCGGTAATGGACCCGCGGATCTCGAACGGGGCGATCTCGGCCAGGTAAACCGGGACCACGGTGGAGGCACCGCCGACCGCCAGGCCGAGCATGACCCGTCCGAGCACGAGGACGGCATAGCCCGGCGAGAACACGACGAGCAGGGTCCCGGTGAAGAACAGCGTAGCCAGCAGGATGATAGTCCGGCGCCGCCCGAACGAGTCCGACAGCCGCCCGCCGATGAAGGCGCCGGCCGCAGCGGCGAACACGAGCGAGGAGATGACCACGCCCAGGGCGATATCGGACAGTCCCAGCTCGATCTGCATAGGGCGCTCGGCCCCATTGCTCACGCCGGTGTCATAGCCGAAGAGCAGGCCGCCGAAACAGGCGATCACGGAAATGAGGCCGATCCGCCTGCGGTGCGGGCCGGGGGTGAGGGGCGGCAGCGTGGTCTCGGCTGCAGACGCTCCATGCGCCATGAGCGGACTCCTTCGTCACGTAGCCAGGGCATGCACTCCCCGGGCGGTTACCAGCGGATCGCAGCAGCCGGGCCGTCCGGGACGCCGCCGGGACGCCCCCAAGCCTTGCTAACCCTGCGGAGAGCGCGTGCGCGACAGTGAAAACCGACTCGATTTACTGCAACGTTCTAATTTATTTGCCTGAACATAGACGCTTTTATGGAGCAACCCGGGACTTTCAGTGCCAACTGTGTCGCAGCTCATATCGCAGCCCTCGCCTGCCTCTCCGGCCTCACGCCGGACCCGGGACGCACCTTGACTCAGGCAGCGCGAGGTTCCGGGCGCGATCCGGATACTCGTCCGGCCGCCAGGCCTCGTTCACGCCCGCTCACGGCCCGGGTCGGGGCCGGGGCTCATGCCGGCGCCCATGCACCAGACGGACCCGGCGTGCTGTCCGGCGGGGCACCCGGTAGCCGACGACCGGGCTGCCGCCGGCGAGCCGGGCCCAGGGGCACTCCGGTTTACCGGTGATGGCTGCGGGCGCCCGGAGTCATCACCGGTAAACCGCCTGCCTGATCCGCTACGCGGCACGCACTCATCCCCGCGCGGGGCATGCGCAGACCCACGCACACGCCTCCGCCTCCCGCCCGGCACAGCCCACCGCCCCCGCGCCGGACATGCCCGGGCTGGGAATCACCAGCTCAGCGCAGCCGCAGCCTCCCCCAGCACAGGCACCAGCTCACCGCAGCGGGCACCCACCACCTCAGCCAGCCCGGCCACCGACACGCTCCCCCGGAACTGCCCGCACGCCCCCGCCACCGGCACGCCCAGGGCACCGATACCGAGGGTCACGTCCTGGTCGGAGTGCACGTAGCCGCGTGCCCGGGTGCGCTCGATGTCAGCGGCCAGGGCATCGGGGCTGGTGATCGTGTACGGCGTCAGCGGCGGCAACGGCCCAGCAGCCAGCTCGCCGGGGCCGGACGGGCCCCAGGCGAGCGCCAGCCTCCCGGCAGCCCCGGCGTGCAACGGCAGGGTCCTCCCCGGCCGCAGCAGCATGACCTCGGCGAGACTGCCGGGCGACCAGTCCAGGCACACCACGTGCCCCCCGCGCGGCACCGCCAGGAACGCGGTCAGCTCGGTGCGGCTGCTCAGCTCGTCCAGCACGTCCCGGGCGCAGGACCATTCGCTCATCGCGGCCCGCGCGGCATCCCCCAGGTGCAGCCAGGACAGTCCGGGCCGCAGCCGCCCATCGGGCAAGGTCACCAGGTACCCGGCGCTCGTGAGGGCCTCAGCGAGCCGGTAGACGGTGGGGCGCGGCAGGTCCAGCCGCCTGGCGGCCTCCGCGGGATTCAGCGGGCCATCCCCGGCCAGCAGGCTGATGAGGCCGGCGGCCCGGCGCAGCACCCCGCTCACGACGGCACCCGGGTTCCGGGGGCGAGAACGGGAGCCGGCCGGGCAGGGCCGCCCGCGCCATCGCCCGGTTCCCCCGCCCCGAGGGCCGCGCTGATCTCCGCCGCCGCGCCGAGCAGCAGCCGCACGTGACGCGCGCGGGAGTCAGCGAGCACATGCGGCCTCAGCCCGCACACCGAGATCGCGGCAACCACCTCCCGGCGGTGGTTGAGCACCGGGGCGCCCAGGGCAGCGACGCCGGGGGTGACATCCCCATCGGAGACGGCGAAACCGTGCTCGACGGCGTGACCGCAGGCAGCGCCGAGCACCCCGGGCGGCGGGGCGGCCGGGTCACCGGGCAGCACCGGGCCGCCGGCCAGGACCTGAGCGCGCAGCTGACCGGGCAGCCGGGACAGCAACGCCACCGGGGCTCCCCCGGCGTACAACGGCAGCGAACTGCCCAGCCGCATCTGCAGCGACCCCACGGCCTGCCCCTCGAACCGGTCGATGCACACCGCGCGCAGTCCGTCACGGACACACAGATAACTGGTCAGCCCGGTGGCACGGCGCAGCTCCGAGAGCACGGGACGGGCCGCGTCGCGCACGTCGAGCTGACCCTCCAGCAGGCTGGCTGTGGTCAGCAGGCCCAGCCCGAGCCGGTACCGGCCACGCCGCGGACCCGGATCGATCCAGCCGAGCCCGACCAGCGTGCGCACCATGCGGTACACCGAGCTGCCGGGCTCACCGACGGCTCGCGCGAGAGCGGGCACAGTGAGCTCGCCGTGCCTGGCCAGGGCATTCAGCAGCGCACCGGCCTTGGTGATCGCCTCAAGGCCGGCGGGGGACGCGGGGGCGGCGGACCGGGGCATGGGCGGCGCGGTCACCGGGCGGCGCCGGGCCGGGCGAGCAGACCGGTCACGTGCCGCGCGATCGCCTCCGGGGTGAGCCCGTGGACCCGCAGGAGGTAGTCGTCACCGGCCGACTCGCCCCAGGTGTCGGCGATGCCCAGCCGCTCGATCCACGGCGCGGGCCCGGAGCTGGTCAGGGTCTCGGCCACCAGGCTGCCCAGCCCGCCGATGACCGAATGCTCCTCGGCGGTGACGACCAGGCCCGGGCCGTCCACGGCGGCCCGCAGGGCACCGGCGTCCAGGGGCTTCAGGCAGGGCACGTGCACCACCCTGGCGCTGATGCCCTCCCCGGCGAGCAGGCCAGCGGCGGCGAGCAGGCGGCCGGTCTGAGGACCGGTGCCGGCCAGGACCAGATCGGAGCCCGGGCGCAGCGTGAGCACCGCTCCGGGGGTGAACGTATAGCCGGGGCCGAGCACGTCCGGCACCGGATTGCGGACCAGGCGCAGGTAGACCGGCCCGTCGTAGGCGTGCGCCCAGTCGATCATGGCCGTCAGCTCGGTGACATCGGCCGGGGCGAGCACGACCATGCCGGGCATCGCGCGCATGATGGCCAGATCCTCGACGTCGATATGGGTCTTGCCAACCCCGCCGATGAGCAGGCCCGAATAGGAGCCGGCGAGCTTGACGTTAGCGTGGTCCTGACCCAGCAGGACGCGGATCGGATCCAGCGCGCGATGGCTCAGGAAAACCGCGAATGAGCTGGTCCAGCAGATGAACCCGGCCTGGGCCAGCCCTGCGGCCAGGCCGATGAGGTGCTGCTCGGCGATACCGGCCTGGATGAACCGGCCGGGGAAGGCCCGGGCGAACCCGTCGGCCTTGGTGGAACTGGCCAGGTCGGCGTCGACCACGACAGTACGCGGATCGGCCTGGCCGAGTTCGATCAGGCGGGCACCCCAGGCCTCGCGCATGGAAACCGGTGCGGTGGTCATCGCGGTTCTCCTTCCGGTGAGGCAGCACCGGCGGGAGCCGGATCGTCCCCGAGCAGCTCACGCCGGGCAAGCTCGACCTCCTGCGGGGAGGGCACGATCGTGTGCCAGGCGTAATCGCCCTCAGCCACCGGGACCCCCTTGCCCTTGACGGTGCGCGCCAGGACGACGGTCGGGCGGCCTTGCGGGTCACCGGCGCGGGCGGTGGCGAAGGCCCGCTCGATGCAGGCGTGGTCGTGGCCGTCGACGGTGAGCGCGCGCCAGCCGGAGGCGGTGAACACGGCACTCAGGTCGATCCCGGACCACGGGTCGCGGCGGTTCCCTCGGTCAGTCGCGGCCGAGGCCGGGTCGCTGGGCAGCCCGAACTGCTGCAGGCCATTGCAGTCGACGATCGCGGTGAGATTAGCCAGCCGGTAGGCGGCGCTGGCCACGGCTTCCCAGACCATGCCCTCCTGGATCTCGCCGTCGCCCAGCAGCACCCAGGTGTGAAAGTCCTGGCCGGCCATCCGCGCTCCGAGGGCCAGGCCGGCCCCGAAGGAAAGACCCTGCCCCAGTGAGCCGGTCGAGACATCCAGCCCGGGCAGCCGGGTGGCGTCGGGATGGCCTTGCAGCCGCGACCCGCCGCTGTCGAAAGTGGCCAGCTCCTCCAGCGGGAAGAAGCCGCGCAGCGCCAGGACGGCGTACAAGCCGATGGCCGCGTGCCCCTTGGAGAGGATGAACCGGTCCCGGCCAGGCCAGTCCGGCTCCTCGGGGCGGATCCTCAGGTCACGGAAGTACAGCGCCGTGACCAGGTCCATCATCGACAGCGGGCCGCCGACATGCCCCGCTTTGCGGGCCGCGACCGTGCGCACGACCTCCCATCGCGCCCGGTTGGCGATCCGGGCCAGTTCGTCGTTCGGGATCGTCATGATGATCTGCTCCCCTCTGCCATGCGCGGGGCCGGGGCGGGTCGCGCGCGGCTGCGGGCGCCCCCTCGCGGGAGGGATCCACCCCAGCGGTATTCAGCTACTCTCACTCATCGGACTCCATGTCTGTCACACGATAACTCTTCTGTCACTGGCTCGCCCCCGGTCTCACCAGATCTCCCGGCGGAACCGGGGCGCCGGGACGCCGGACGGCTGCGCGGGAAACGGCGGAAAGGAAGACGAACCAGGCTCACAACCTGCGCAGGCTCCGCAATCTGCACGGATCACCTGCGACTTCAACCAAACTCAGCAATTTGTGGGCACTGCCGGGACGGTGCGGTGGGGCGAACGGCCTTTCTATGTTGACCGCATGAAGCCCGAGCAGCGCAGGTTGCGACGCAAGGTTCGCTCGTACGAGAGAACGATCGCACGCACCCAGCGACGCCTCGTGCAAGCCATCCGGGACGCCTCCGACGCGGGCCTCAGCCAGCGGCAGATCGGCGCTGCCATCGGCCGCAGCCAGCCGGAGGTATCGCGGATGCTCCGGTTCCAGGGAAGCGGGCCGCTCGCACACCAGTTGCGTTCAACCAGGCAGCAGGTCCTGCGGGTTCTCGCCGAGGCGGGAGCGGGCCAGCCGAGAGTCGTCGGCCCGCTGGCCACGGGAGAAGGCAAGCCCAGCAGCGTGGACCTGCTCATCGCGGTGGACTCCCCTCTGGAACCAGCCAGGCTCCGCGACCTGGAGCGGCAAGTCGCCCAGGTCGTCGGAGCGGACGTGCAACTCAAGCAGGAACCCGCGCTCGACCCGGACACCCGGGCCCGGCTCGACTCAGAGGCGATCCGCTTATAGCCCGGCCGGGCCTACCGGCCCAGCCCCGGGAACCGCGCCTCACCTGCCAGCACCCCGGGACACCAGCCACCCGCAGACCTCGCCCCGGCGAGTATGCGGCGGGGGCATTCCCCGGAACGTAGCGATCGGAAGTATCCCTTTCTCCGGCACCTGTGCACATTCACCTGCGTAAACGTGCACGCACCCCCGGAAACGGGATACTTCCGATCGCTACCTGCGGTACTCATCCTCCGCGCCTATCAAAGCCGCGCGGGGCGCGCTCAGGACGCGCGGGCGGCGGCTACGGCCTGGCGGAGGATAGCGGCCACGGCCTCGGGATGCGTGAGCGGGGCCAGGTGGGTGGCCCCGCGGATGACGTGCACGTGCGGCTCGCGGCAGGCCCGCGCGTACGCGGCGGTGTCGATCCGGAGCTGGTCGAACTGCCCGCCGACCAGGTACACCGGGCAGCTGACCCCGGCCAGCTGGCTGGCGCGGGACTCGGCCACCACCGACCCCCAGGCCTGCTGGGTCACCGCGTACCCGGCCGCGCCGGGCATCTTCTCCGCCGGCAGCCCCGCGCAACGCAGCACCCCGTTGGCGAACCGGGACATCCGCTCGGGGCCGACGACGGGCACCAGGCGGGCGAATCCGGTGTATGCGCGGGCCAGGTGCGGATGCCGGGACGGGTCGGCGGCGGCGCCGATGAGCACGAGCCCGCTGAGCCTATCCGGGTGGCGGGCGGCGTAGGCTGCGCTGACGTAACCGCCCAGGCTGTGACCGGCGAGCACGGCCGGGCGGCGCGGGCCGGCCGTTCCGACCTCCTGTTCCACTACCGCCACCGCTGAGGCAGAGGTGTATGCCTGCCCGGCGCGGCTGCCGTGGCCGGGCAGATCAACAGCCCTCACCTCGGCCCCGGGGACCAGCTCGGCGTAACCATCCCAGGACCGGGCACTGAACCGGGTGCCATGCACCAGCACCAGAACAGGTCCCTCGCTCACGCCTCCACGGTACGACCCTGCGGGCCAACCACCTGGTCAGGCCGGCAGCAGGCCAGCACTAAGCCGGCTCCGGGCCGCGCCCAGGCCAGCCTCACCCGCGCTTCCGGGCCGGCCGCCCGGCGGGGCTGCCATGACCGGGCAGATCAACAGCCCTCACCCCTGTCCCGGGCACCAGCCCGGCGCAACTACCCCAGGACCAGGCACGGCACACCTCCCCCGGGCCAACCACCTGACCCAGCCAGGAACAGCCCGCCTCACCCGGGCATCCGGGCCGGCTGCCCGGCCGGGGCGAAGAACGCCGCGACGACCGAGACCAGTGCCAGGCCCGCGCCGGCGCTCATCGCCAGCTGCACCCCGGCGGCCTGCGCGGCCGCTCCGGTGGCACCCGAGGCGGCCGCCCCGAGCGACATCAGGGTGACCGATAGCGCGGTCGCACCCGCCCCGGCGACCTGCTGGAAGGTGGTCATCGCGGCGCTGCCGTGGGAGTAGAGCCGGTCTGGCAGGCTGCCCAGCCCGGCCGTCATCAGGGGCGTGTTCACCAGCGCGATCCCGGCGCTCATGAGCACGTGTGCCGCGATCACGGCAGCAAGCGGCGTGTCCGCGGATAGCCGCGTATACAGCCCCATCGCGGTGAGCTGCAGGAAAGCCCCCGGGATGACCAGCGGCCGGGCACCCCAGCGGTCGGCTGCCGAGCCGGTCAGCGGGCCGAGCAGCCCCATGACGACCCCGCCGGGCAGCAGCATCAGCCCGGTGGTGAGGGCATCCAGGCCGAGTACCGCCGAGGCGTACAACGGCAGCAGCACGGCCGCGCCGAGCATCATCCCCATGCCGATGCTGGTCATGATGACCGTCACCCGGAATGGCACGCTGGCGAAGGTGCGCAGGTCGAGGAAGGCGGCTTCGCGGCGTTGCAGCTGGTTCTGCCGGGCAAGGAACGCGGCGACTCCCACGGCCCCGGCGGCGATGGCTACCAGCGGGTTCACCGGGGCGGTGCCTTCGTGACCGAACGCGGACAGGCCCATCACGAGGGAGCCGAAGCCGGCCGTGGACAGCGCCACCGAGACGAGGTCCAGCCGCGCGCCGGCGGGGCCGTGCCCGGCCGGGGCCAGGCGGGCCCCGGTGAGCAGGGCGGCCAGGGCGATCGGGAGCACGAGCAGGAACAGCCAGCGCCAGCTCAGGGCGCCGAGTACCAGTCCGGAGACGGTCGGGCCGAGCGCCGGGGCGGCCGAGATAACCAGCCCGATGAAACCCATGCTGGTGCCGCGCCGGTCGGCCGGGACCAGCCGCAGGATGGTGGTCATCAGCAGCGGCAGCATGATGGCAGTGCCGGTGGCCTGGATGATCCGCCCGGCCAGCAGCGGCGCGAAGCCGGGTGCGACGGCGGCTACCGCGGTGCCGGCCAGGAATACCGACATCGCCCCGGCGAACGCCTGCCGGGGCGTGAATCGGGCCAGGATGAACCCGGCGGCCGGGGTGACTACCGCGAGGGTGAGCATGTAGCTGCTGGTGAGCCACTGCGCGGTGGCGGCCTCGATGGACAGGTCCGCCATGATCGCGGGCAGGGCGACCCCGAGCAGCGTCTCGTTGAGGATGAGGGTGAAGGCGCTCGCCACCATGATGGCGATGAGGGCGAACACGCCGCGTCCGCCGGGTGCGGGCGCGTGATCGCAGGACGCCGCCGGCCTGGCAGGTACCTCGCGGCTGGGGGCCGCGGCATCACCTCCGGCGACGTCTGTTGCACTCACTGTTGTCATAGTGCAAGACTGCATCGCATGGGAGCCGAGTGCAAGATGAGTGAGCGGCAAGCGCTGATCCAGCGCAAAGCCTGCGCGCTGGTCATCCAGCACGGCTACGACGGCTTCACGATGAGCGACCTGGCCCAGGCGGTCGGAGTCAGCCGCCGGACGCTGTTCAACGCGGTGCCGGACAAGGCCTCGGCGGTGCTGGGGCCCCAGGAAGACCCGGCAGAGCTGACCGACCGCCCGGAGGTGCGCCAGTTCCTGGCCGGCGGACCCTCCGGGGACCTGCTGGACGACTCGATCACGCTGCTGCGCGGCGCCTTCCCCGCCTCGGCCGATGCCGGGGCGGTGCGCGGGCAGCGCCAGGTAGCCGACTCCGCCATGCGCGCCGACCCCAAGGTGCGCGCGCTGGCGATGGAGCGCGCCGCCCGCACCACCAGCCTGATCACCCAGCTCACCTGCCAGCGGATGGGCTGGCCGGACGGCGATCTGCGGGCCCGCGCGGTCACCGCCTCGCTGACCAGCCTGGCCGAGCTCGCGATGTCCGAGCTGGTCGCCCGCAGCCACGTCACCTCGGTGGCCGCCATCGCCGATGAGGTGATCGCCGCCTACCTGGCCGTGGCCCGCCCGCAGACCTCCCGGCCAGCAGAGTGAGACCGTCTCGCGCCCGCCCGCCGCGCCCCGGGCCTTGCGCCCCCGCCGCCCGCGGGCACCATCGCTGCCGCCTCGCGCCGGTCAGCTCAGGGACTTCAGCACCTTCATGGTGATCCGCGAGTCTGCCCGGGAGATGGCCGGGTCGCCGAGCAGCCTGTTCATCGCCCACTGCTCATACTCCTCCAGGCCGGCCACCCGCACCCGGATGAGGTAGTCGGGCACGCCGAACATGCGGCGCAGCTCGACGATCTCGGGCATGGCCACCATCCGGGCCTCGAATGCCTCGACTGCGGCAGTGTCGTTGACGGTGAGATTGACGTGCACCAGCACCTCGGTGCCACGCCCGAGCGCGGCCTCGTTGACCAGCACCGTATAGCCGGTGATGACCCCGGATTCCTCCAGGCGGCGCACCCGCCGCAGGCACGGCGCCGGGGTGAGGCCGACCCTCGCGGCAAGATCCTGATTGCTCAGCCGGCCGTCCTGCCGCAGCTCCTCAATGATTGCGCGGTCAATGGCATCCACGTATAGATTATTGCGTCATTACCGCTAGTTCGGCCAGGATTCGCAAACATTATGCGCACAATCTCTTTTAACATTGCAATATGAGCAGTACCAACGTGACCAGCGCGATTACCCCGGGAGCGGCCCCGGACCCGGGCGGCACCTCTGCCTTCCGGCAGGCCGTCAGCGACGCCGGGGTGATCTGGTTCGGGTTGTTCACCCTGGGCATCGGCTTCGGCGTCCTGGTCACCGCGCACGGACTGCCGTGGTGGCTGGCGCCAGTCATCTCCGGGATCGTGCTGGCCGGGTCGGCGGAGTTCCTGCTCATCGGGATGATCGCGGCGGCCACCCCGCTGGCGGCCATTGCCCTGACGATCTTCCTCGTGAACTCGCGGCACCTGTTCTACGGGCTGTCGTTCCCGCTGAGCCGGGTGCGCGGCCGGGCGGGCAAGGCGTACAGCATCTTCGCCCTGTGCGATGAGGCGTACGCGCTGCTGGCCAGCAAGGAGCCGCGCACGCTGAGCAGCGCCCGGATGCTGTGGACCCAGGCGGGCCTGCACGCCGGGTGGGCTAGCGGCAGCCTCGCCGGGGCCGCCCTGGGCGCGGGCATGCTCGGCCAGGTGAAGGGGCTCGACTTCATCCTCACCGCGCTGTTCATCGTGCTCGCGATGGACGCCTACCGCGACCACCCGGACCGGGTGACCCTGGCCCTGGCGCTCGGCTCCGCCGCGTTCGCGCTGCTGGTGGCCCCCGGCTCGATGCTGCTGGTAGCGATGAGCGTCTTCACGGCAACCCTCGCGGGCCGCCACCGCCTCCGCCGCAGGCGCGCCACCCCGCCCCCGCCCGGATCCGCGAGCACAGGAGGCCAGCGCGATGCCTGAGGCCAGCTACATCGCCGCCGCGATCGCCATCTCCGCGATCATCACGGTGACCCTGCGGGCACTCCCGTTCGGGCTGGCGCACGCCATGCGCGGGTCGGCCCTGCTGGCCAGCCTCGGCCGGTGGATGCCGCTGGGAGCGCTCACCATCTTGCTGATCTACCTGCTCGCCGGGATCGAGCGCTCCCCCCAGAGCCTGCCGCAGCTCGCCGGGATCGCAGCCACGGTCGCCGTGCACGCCTGGCGGCGCAACGCGGTCCTGAGCATCGTCGCCGGCACGGCCACCTGCATAGCCGCGACGGCCCTGCTCTGAGGCCGCCCGGGAGCCGCGGTGAGGCGGCCGCCCGGTTCGCCGGCGATTGCGTGCGACCACAGGCCCGGCCGTCACTGGCCGCGAGGAGATCCCGCGCCTGCGCCGGCCGACGGCGAACACCGCGAGCACACGCACCGGCGAGCCCCGCGCGGGGTCACCTCGCCGCCTGGCGAGCATGCCTTCACATACGGCAATCCCGGAGGATGGCGAACCGCCTTAGCCTTGTTTAGGTAGACTGATCTACCTAAACAAGGCTAAGGTTGTCGGATGACGAAGGCGAGCGAGGCACCACGAGCGCGGCGGCGCAGCCCGGCCCGGGACAAGCTGCTCGCCGCGGCCGCCCGGCTGTTCTACGCCCACGGCGTGAGCGCCACCGGTATCGACGCCATCACCTCCGATGCCGGGGTGGCCCGGATGAGCCTGTACCACAACTTCGCCTCCAAGGACGATCTGGTGCTGGCCTACCTGCATCAGCGGCACGAGGAATGGCTCGGCCTGTACCGCGCCCGCGCCCAGAGCGCCCTGCCACCCCAGGGCAGCACCGGCGAGGGCCATCTCGCCAGCACCGGCGAGGGCCATCTCGCCAGCACCGTCGATCCCGGCGAGATGGCTACGGCGGGAACGCGCGAGGCGAGCAACGCCGAACCTCGCGCGCTGGCCGGGGTCACGGCCGTGTTCGACGCCTACCTGGACCACGCGAACCTGGCCTACGAGCACGGCTTCCGCGGCTGCGGGCTGCTCAACGCCGCCGCCGAGCTCCCCGCCGGATCCCCCGGCCGCGCCGCGGTCCGGCAGCACAAGCAGGAGGTCGAGGCCATCCTGCTCGATCACCTCAGCCAGGCTCCCGGGCTCACCGGCGCGGCCCGGGAGGACCTCGCGCGGCTGTTGTCCTTCCTGCTGGAGGGAGCCATGTCACGCGCCGGACTGGAAGGCAGCGACCAGATGCTGCGCCAGGCCCGCGCCATGGCCCGCCAGCTCATCAGCCACACCATCAGCCCCGGCCCGGCTAGCCCGCACACCGGCAACACCCCCGGAGGGCAACCCGCCCCAGCCTCAGCGACCGGCCCGGCACCGGACTCCGCCAGAACCACCAGGGACACGCCATGACCATCCCGGCTGCCACCGGGCCGATGGCGGTGCTCGCGGCGGCGCTGCTGTGGGCCACCACGGGCACTGCGGCGGCGCTGGCCCCGCAGGTACCCTCCCTGGCGGCCGGGGCGGCCGCGATGGGGATCGGCGGGCTGCTGCAAGCCGCGACGGCGCTGCGGCTCATGCGCGCGCACCGCTTCGCGCTGGCGGCCCAGTGGCGGTTCGTGCTGGTCAGCGCGGCGGCAGTGGCGGTGTATCCGCTGGCGTTCTACACCTCGATGCGCCTGGCCGGGGTGGCGGCCGGGACGGTGGTGTCGATCGGCTCAGCTCCCCCGGCCGCTGCCCTGATCGAGCGGATCGCCGGCCGGCGGTCGCTGCCGATGAGCTGGGCGTGCGGCACTGCCCTCGGACTGGCCGGAGTGGCCGTGCTGGCACTCGCCCCGCGTTCCGGGCACGGCTCCGCGGCTGCCGACGGCAATCCCGTACCCGGCATCGCCCTGGGCCTGGTGGCGGGATTCACGTACGCGGCGTACTCCTGGGGCACCGCCCGGCTGATGCGGGCCGGGATCGCCAGCCGCGCCTCGATGGGGGCGGTGTTCGGCATCGGCGGGCTGGCGCTCATGCCGGTGCTCATTGCCACCGGCGGGCCGATCCTGGCCTCCGGGCGCAACCTGGCAGTGATCGCCTACCTGGCCTGCGTGCCGATGTTCCTCGGGTATGTGCTTTTCGGCCGCGGCCTGGCCAGCGTGAATGCGAGCACGGCCACCGCGATCACCCTGGCCGAACCGGCCGGGGCCGCCCTGATCGCGGTCATCGTGCTGCGCGAGCGGCTGACCGTGCCCGGCTGGGCCGGGGTGACGCTGCTGTTCGTCAGCCTGCTGTTCACCACCGGACTCACCCGGGCCCTGCGGCGTCCCGCGCACCGGACGAGCCCGGCTAGCTCATCTGGCGAACCCGCCGCGGAGGCGGCCTGCCGCGAGCCGGCCGGCGACGCGGCCCTGCGCCGGGCCGTCGCCCCGCAGCCCGGGCCAGCTCAGGAACCGGCGATCTCGCGCAGCGCGGCCACGTGCGACTCGAACGCGTCCCGCCCGGCGGGGGTGAGCGCGAGCCAGGTGCGCGGGCGCTTACCGGCGTAGCCCTTCCTGATCCGCACGTAGCCCGCCTCCTCCAGGGTGGATGCCTGGCGGCTGAGCACGGAGTCGCTCACCTCCACGGCGTCCCGCACCGCCTTGAACTCGGCATTGTCGACCCTGGCCAGCGCGGCCATGATGCTCAGCCGCACCGGCGCGTGGATGACCTCGTCGAGCCGGTGCCGCGCATGCCCGGTCCCGGAGGGGCGGGCCGCAGTTCCGGCGCTCACGGCTGGGCCAGCCGGGCGAGCCCGCAGGCGGCCACGATCGCCGGCAGCGCGGTGAGCGCCGCCAGCGCCCCGGTCAGCGCCCAGTCACGCACGGTGCCGGTCGAGATGAGCACGACCGAGATGGTGTAGAGCGCCATGGTGCCCCCGCAGCCCCAGCCGTAGCGGCGGCTGTAGCCCCGCGGTGCCGCTCGCGCGGTGACGTTGTAGAGCACGAGCATGAGGATGACCGCGCTGTAGACGAGCATCCCGGCAATGATCCCGGCGGGGTTGCCCTCGGCTGCCCGGACGAGCAGCAGCACGCCTGCCATCGCGAGCCCTATCCCGGCCAGCACGGTCTGGAGCACGCGGATATCCCGGCGCGAGACGACGGTGACCCCGGCGATGGCGTCGAGCGCCCGCCGTGCCTGCCCGGGTGAGGGCCTGGCTGCGGGCGGACGGTGATCGAACCTGTCCATGACTCCTCCCTGAGATGAAGGGTTCCGACCCGGTATCAGCACCATAGCAAGTACTTTCCTATTTGGAAAGTACTTGCCGTCCATAAACTCGCGCCCTGCGCCGGAAATCGCGGCGTATCAGCGGAATCCGCGCAGCAGACCCGCGCCATCGGGCACATTCCCGCAGGCCCGGCAGCGCCACGGTGATAGCCCCGGGGCGCCGGATACCTCACGGCGCAGCCCCCGGCGCGCAGCGGTGCCAGCTGCCGCCCGGAACGGCACGCCGCCGCGCCCCGCGCTCCCGCGCCACTGAGCCACCGCATTCCCGCGCCAGGACCCTCACCTGTGCGCCCCGGTGCCAGGACCCTCACCCCCTGCCGCTTGCCGCCTGGCGGGGAACACCGGGGCACCCCGGGCCGCCGGGCAGCGCCCGGGCCCGGCACGATCACGCAGGCCGGGCTCCGGGTCACCCGCCGGGGCGCAGCCGGGCCGCGAACATCCGGGCGGCATCGTCCAGCGCGGCATCGAACCGGGCGTCGTCCCGGGTGACCAGCCAGTCGATCCCGGCCCCGAACAGCAGCGCCAGCATCTGGTCGGCAATGACCCCGGACGGCGCATCCCAGCTGCCGCCGCAGCGGGCGGCGAGGTCGTCGAGCAGGCCGATCACGCCGGCGCGGTATCCGGAGGTGCTCTGCTGGGCCAGGGGGCGCAGCCGCTCGTCCCGGGCCGCCATCAAGGTGAGTTCCTGCTGCACCAGCTCGGCGGCCGGATCCGCCCGGACCGAATCGGCATACGCGCGCGACGCACGGGCCAGCACCTCCCTCGTGCTGCCCCCGGCTGCCCCGGCGGCCCGGATGGCGGCCACCCCGCGCTCGGCATCTTCCTGGATGACCGCCTCCAGCAGCGCCTCCTTGGAGGCGAAGGCGTAGTGCACCGATCCGTGCGGGACGTCCGCCTCGGCAGCGACCGCCCGGGTCGTCAGCGCCCAGGCGCCCTCCCGGCGCATCACCTGCAGGGCCGCCCCGGCCAGTTCCGCCCGGCGCTGCGCGACCGGGAGCTGCGGGCGCCGGGCCCGGCGGGCGGTCACGACCCCGCCGTTCCCGCGCCGCTCCCCGGTGGCCCGGCGGCGGCCTCGTTCCCCGGACCGGCCGGGAGGGGGTGAGCCGGGGCGTTCCGCGCCAGGCTCCCCGGACCGGACGCTGCCCCGGCCGCATCGCCGCCGGCCGGCACTTCACCGCCTGGGCTGCCGCGGCCAGCCGGGCCCGGCGGCACCCGGCCATGACGCTCGCGGCCAGTATCACGACGGCACCGGCGACCATGACGATGTCCATTCCGGCGGTGAAGGCCGCCGAGGAGGCCTCCCGCAGCGCCTGGGCAGCCCCGGCGGGCAGGGTCCCGGCGATCTCGTGGGCCGCGCCGAGGGTTTCCCGGGCGGCATCGAGCTGAGCGGGGGTCACCCCCGGTACGGCATCGAGCCGGCGGGAGTACACCGCCAGCCCGAGCGTGCCGAGCACCGCCGTGCCCATCGCGCCGCCGAGCTCGTACCCGGTCTCGGAGATGGCCGAGGCGGCACCGGCCCGGGCGGGCGGGGCGGCGGTGAGGATGACGTCGTTCGTGAGCGTTTCGGCGAAGCCGATCCCGAGCCCGAGCAGCACGGAGATGACCGCGAACACCGCGAGCGGGGTCCCGGCGCGCAGCTGGGTGCCCAGCGCGTACCCGGCAGCGGCGAGGATCAGCCCGAAGGCCACCACTACCCGCACCGGCACGCGGCGGGCGAACGCCGGGGAAGCCAGCGAGCCGATCACGGTCGCCAACGCCAGTGGCAGCAGCCACGCCCCGGCCAGGGCCGGGCTCATGCCGCGCACCAGCTGCAGGTACTGGGGCAGGAAGAAGGCCGCCCCGACTATGGCGAACACCGAGGCGACGTTGGTCAGCACCGCCGGGGAGAATCCCGGCTCGGCGAACAGGCCTACGTCGATCATCGGGTGGGCGAGCCTCCGCTGCCGCCGCACGAACAGCCACAGGATCCCGGCGCCGGCCAGCGCGATGAGCCCGGTCCCGATGCCGGGCTCCCGGGCGGCGGCCTTGAGGGCGTAGACCACCGCGAGCAGCCCGGCGATGGACAGCAGCGCAGAGACGACGTCGAACGGGCCCGGCGCGGGGTCCCGGGATTCGGGCAGCAGCACCACCGCGAGCGCCAGGAACAGCACCATCACCGGCACGTTGATGAGGAACACCGAACCCCACCAGAAGTGCTCCAGCAGGAAACCGCCGAGGACCGGGCCGATGGCCGAGCCGCCGGAGAAAGCCGCCGCCCAGACCGCGACGGCGGTGCGCCGCTCCGCCCGGTCCGGGAAGATGCCGCGCAGCAGTCCGAGGGTCGAGGGCATCAGCGTCGCCCCGCCCAGGCCGAGCAGTGCCCGGGCGGCGATGAGCATCCCGGGGGTGGTGGCGAAGGCGGCGGCTACCGAGGCGAGGCCGAAGGCGAGGGCGCCGATGAGCAGCAGCCGCCGGCGCCCGATCCGGTCGCCCAGGCTGCCCATGAGCACGAGCAGCCCGGCCAGCAGGAACGAGTACAGGTCGATGATCCACAGCAGCTGCGTGGAGCTGGGGGCGAGATCGGCGCTGAGCGCGGGCACGGCGAGCGCGAGCACGGTCATGTCGATGCTGATGAGCAGCACCGGCAGGACCAGCACGGCGAGCGCGGACCAGCGACGGACGGGAGGCATGGGGCACCTTCACGGGACGGGCCTGGCGGGCAGGCGCGCGGGCAGGACATGATCAGGATGAACCAAGTTTGGCCATATGGCCAAACTTGGCGGGCAGCCCGGTACCGCCCCCGCTACGCCCGGACGGGTGCTGGCACGGCAGGGGCAGGCCCGCCCCGGGACGGCTGCGCCGGCGTCCCTGCACGCACCGGGGTAGCCTGCCGGGAACGCAAGCATCCGAAGGAGAGTCATGATCCTCATCAACGTGCGATTCCCGATCCGCGCCGACAAGCAGGCGCAGTGGGAGGAGCTCTCAGCCGCGTACGCCGCCTCCGTCAACGCCGAGCCGGGCTGCCTGTTCTTCGAGTTCGCCCGCAGCACGGCCGAACCGGGAACCTACGTGTGCATCGAGGGGTACACCGGCCACGAGGCCGGGGTGGCGCACACCCAGACGGACCACTTCGCCGAGTTCATCGCCGCGATGCCCGGCATCGTCTCGGCCCGGCCGCAGATCATCTACATCGACGCCGAGGAGGCCACCGGCTTCGGCCCCATGGGCGAGATCGAACCCCGCTGACCTGCGCTAACGCCCCTTCCGGACCGCCGTTCCGGATCGCCGCGCGCGGGCACCGGCAAGCACCGGTCAGGTCAGGTGATCGCACCGGCCCGGGTTTCAGGCCGGATCACCGGGCGGGCGCGCAGCGGCCCGGCGGCGACCCGGGCGTAGGCCTGCCAGGTAGCCATCTGAGCCGGGATGAGCACCAGCGGACGGCCCCGGTCCGGTCTGCGCACGTAGCTCAGCGTGACGCCCTCGGCGACGGAGGCGAACCGCGGGGTGAATCCGCGCGCGGCCAGCCGCCAGGGTAGCGGCTGGCGCCAGCCCTCGAACGGGTTGCCGGCCATGAGTGAGAGCCTGGCACGCGGATCCCGGTGACCGGGAGCGGGGCGCGCTCCGCCCCCGGCCCGCCGGACGGCCGGGCCCCGCCGCCGAACGGGCAGCGGCAGCAGGGCCCGGCCGGGGTGACTCAGGCGCCCATCTCGATGAGCGCCCGGCCGACGATCTTCCCGTCATGTAGCAGCTGGTAGGCCTCATCAGCCTCGTCGAGGCTGAACCGGCGGCTGATGAGGCGCTGGGGCTGGAGCTTGCCTGCGGCGACCAGCTCGGCCAGGTGCTCGATGTCCCTGGGCGGACGGCCGCCGAAGGAGCCGCAGATCTGGATCTTGCGCCGCACCAGCCGGGTGATCTCGACTTCGGCGGTCTGCCCGGAGGGGGCGATGCCGATCATCACGCACCGGCCGCCGTCGGCGACCATTTCCGTGGCCTGCCGGAAGGTGATCCGGTTACCGATCGCCTCGAGCACCAGCTCGGCGCCCTTGCCTGCGGTCAGGTCGCGGACTGCGGCGACGGCGTCGGTTTCGCTGCCGTTCACCACGCCGGTAGCGCCCAGTTCGAGGGCAGTGTCCAGCCGGTCCCGGGACAGGTCGACCGCGATGACCTGGCCGGCTCCGAGAGCGCGGGCGAGGTGGACCACCGACAGGCCCACGCCGCCGGCGCCGATGACGGCCACGCTCTGGCCCGGCTGCAGGTCGCCCACGTGCACGAGCGCGCCGTAGGAGGTGAGGAAGGCGCAGCCCAGGATGGCGCACTCCTCGAATGGCACGCCCTCGGGCAGCACGCCCACGCCCAGCTCGGGGATCACGGCGTACTCCGCTAGCCCGCCCATGGAATACATCGCGATCGGCTCGCCCTGCGCGTCGAACAGCCGGGTGGTCCCGTCGTACAGCTGGCCCTTAAGCCGGTTCCGGGCGAAGAACTCGTCGCACAGCTCATAGCGTCCGGCAGCGCACATGCCGCAGGTGCCGCACGGCATCGAGAAGGCGCCGACGACCCGCTGACCGGGGCGCAACCGGGTGACGCCCTCGCCGGCTTCGACCACGGTTCCCGCGATCTCGTGGCCGAACACGGCCGGCACCGGGAAGGCGACGCCGCCGTCACGGGCGTGCAGGTCGGTATGGCACACGCCGCATGAGGCGACCTTGACGAGCACTTCGCCAGGGCCGGGCCTGGGGTCACGCAGGTCCTCGACCAGGAACGGACCGGAGTGGGTACGGACGACGGCGGCGCGCATGCTCTCTCCTCTGATCGTTTGCGCAGGATCCAGCGGCGGCTCGCCGCAGCTGACAGCCCGGGACAGGTCCCGCGATCGCCCTAGGCGACGGGTATTTGTCCTAACAAATACCCTAGCGTGCGCGGCATGCGAGCGCGATCATCCGGGACGCAGATCACATCGGGAGGAACGGGCGCAGCGGACCGCCCGCCGGGCATGACAGGGCGCGGCGCAAGCCAGGCAGCGGGACAGGCAGGGGCACCTGGCCGCAGCGCCCCGGCAGCGCCCGGGATGCGGGGAACCGGCGCGTTATCCGGGGAAATCCGCCGCAGCGCCGCCTGCCGAGCCGGCCGGGCCGGCCGCGAGCTGGGCCATCCGGTTCTCCAGCAATCCGACCGCGACCGCCACCCCGTCCTCGGCTGCGACCTGGGCGCCGATCCGGGCCGCGCGCACGCGCATCCGCACATTGCCGAGCATGTCGCGCAGCGCTGCGGCGAGCCGCTCGCTGGTCAGCTGCGGGCGCGGGATCGGCTCGGGCCCGACCCCCAGCTCGTACAGGCGGCGCCCCCAGTACGGCTGGTCAGCTGAATACGGCACCGCCATGCTCGGCACCCCCGAGCGCAGCCCGGCCCCGGCAGAGCCGGCTCCGCCGTGCGTCACCACCGCCGAGCAGCGCGGCAGCAGCCACGCGTGCGGCAGGTCGCCGGTGAACATCAGCTGGCCATCCAGATCGGCGGGCACGCCGTCCTCGCCCAGCCGGTGCGGTCCCCGCGGCACCACCGCGCGCACCCCCGCCCTGCGGACCGCGGTGCAGATGATCCGGGTGGTTTCCGCCGGGTCGCAGACCGGCGTACCGCCGAACCCGAGATACACCGGCCGCTGCCCGGTCATGACGAATGCGCGCACCTGCGACGGGATCACGTTCTCCGCCTGGGCGATATCGGGGGCCGGGAGGGCCCACCAGCCAGTCACCCGCACCCGCGGGCCCCAGTCCGGCTCGTCCGGCACGACCAGCGGGCTGGCGGCGAGCAGCACCGGCACGTGCGGGGCGCGGGCAAGCTGGCGCGGGATCCACTCACCGCCAAGCCCCGCCCGGGCGCGCAGGCTACGCGGCGCGGGCCGGAGCAGTTGCCCCAGCAGGCCCGCGCTCAGCGACCCGCAGATCAGGGCCGTCAGGCCGCCCCCGCGGGGCGGCAGCCCGGGAAAGGCCTGCCGGGCGCGCGTGGCCGGGGAGAACAGCGCAGTGACATGGGCGCAGCCGCGATCCCGGGCCAGCGACTCGGCCGCGCTGAACGACAGCGCCGAGGAAACCACCAGGTCCCCGGGACGGACCATGCGCTCCAGGTCGGCGGCGATGACCGGGCTAGTGGCACGCACCGCCTTCCGGGCGGCGCGGTGACCGCCCGGGGCACCTTCCGGCCAGGGCTGCCCGGAGACCGGGCTGATTGCCTGCTGCACATCGAATCCGAATGTCTCGCAAGCAAGCCCGTTCTCGCGCACCCAGCCGGCGCGGTCTGCGCTGACGGCGAGGGCGACATCGTGCCCGGCCGCCGCCAGCCCTCGCCCCAGGGCGGCGAACGGCTCCACGTCGCCGCGGAATCCTAGCCCGAGTAGCAAGAGCCTCATGCCGGTAATCCTGCCCGTTATCGGCCGCGGGCGACACCGGGCAGGGCAAGCCGATCAGGGCGACCTGCGCCACGTAGCCGTCCGCGAACCAGCCTGGCGCTCAGCTGAGCAGGCCGGAGGCGCGCATCCCGGCACGCAGGATCTCCAGGTCCCCGGCCTGGGACTCGACCAACGGGAGCCGCACGGTGGCGTGCGGGATGACGCCCAGTTCGGCCAGCGCCGCCTTGGCCATGATGGCGCCCTGGGATGTGTTCATGATCGCATCCACTGCGGGCACGAGCTCGCGGTGGATGCGCCGGGCGGTGGCCAGGTCACCGGCGTCGACCGCGTCGACCATGGCCCGGTAGCGCAGACCGGCGACGTGACCGACCACGCTGACGATGCCCGAGGCCCCCAGGGCCAGCCAGGACAGGTTGTGCTCATCGGCGCCGGAGTACCAGGCCAGCGACGTCTCCGACATGAGCCTGGTGGCCGCCCACTGGTCGCCCTTGGCGTCCTTGACCCCGGCGAACCGCGGGTTCGCGGCCAGGGCGCGCAGCGTCGCCGGGGCGAACGGGATGCCAGTGCGGCCGGGGATGTCGTACAGCAGGATCGGCAGCGTCGTGGCGGCGGCGACGGCCTCGCAGTGCGCGATGAGGCCCCGCTGGGTGGGCTTGTTGTAGTACGGCGAGACCAGCAGCAGCCCGTCGGCTCCGGCGCTGGTGGCGGCCACGGTCATCTCCAGGCAGTGACGGGTGTCATTGGAGCCGACCCCGGCGACCACGGCGGCCCGGCCGGCTACCTGGCTGACGACGACGCGCATCATCTCGACGCTCTCGGCGGCGCTGAGCGTGGCCGATTCACCCGTCGTGCCGTTGACGACGATCCCGTCATGGCCGGTGGCGAGCAGATGCTCGACGAGGTCGCGCGCGGCCTTGTAGTCCACCTCCCCGCCGGGGGACATCGGGGTGACCATGGCGGTGAGCACGCTGCCGAACGGGCGCGGAGGGGTCGTCATGGCCCCTAGCCTGCCGTGCCGGCCCCGGTCCGTCCAGCACGACCCGGACTGCGGGCCGCCGGACCGGACTGCCCCGGCCACCCCGGCGGCATCCCCGGGGCCCGCGCCGGCCGGCTCGCCCCCGCAGGCCCCGGCCGTCAGCGTGAGCAGCGCCACACCGATCGCCACGGCTCCCCGGTCCTCCCCGGCCGGGAGCTGCGCAATATGCTGAAAGGCACGCGAAATCCAGATCGGCACATCCGGCCCGGACGATCCGGCCCGGCACAGCGAGGTGGCCCCGATGACGACGTTCGTGCGCACATACCCGGTGCTGACCTTCTTCGCACTGGCCTTCGCCGGGTCCTGGATCATGTGGCTGCCCTGGTACCTGACCGCCTCGGGGGCGGGGATCATCTGGGTGACCCTGCCTGCCAGCGCCCTGCTGGCCATCCGGGTGCTGGGCGCGTGCGCCGGCCCGTTCGCGGCGGCATTGCTGGCCGCCCGGATCGCCGACGGCCCGGACGCGCCGGCCCGGCTGCTGGGCAGGATCGTGCAGTGGCGCTTCAACCCGTTCTGGTACGTGGTCGCGCTGGTCGCCGTGCCGATGGCAGCCGGGGCGGGCTACGTCACCGGCTTCGGCGCTCCCGGCAGGCACGACGGTTTCTGGAGCGCGGCGCTGCTGGCCCTCGCGGCGCTCGCCTTCGCGTTCACCGGGCCGCTGCAGGAGGAGACCGGCTGGCGCGGGTTCGCGCTCCCCCGGCTGCAGCAGCGGATGCACCCGGCGCTGGCGGCCGTGGTGCTGGGGCTGGCGCTGTTCGCCTGGCAGCTGCCGATGATGGTGACGACCTCCTGGGACCGGCCGGTGCACGATTTCACCGAGCTCGGCATCTACCTGGTGTTCCTCGTGTGCCACTCGATCGTGCTGTCAGCGATCCGCAACCTGGCCGGGGGCAGCCTGCTGCCGGTGATCCTCGCGGCCAGCGGCGTCAGCTGGGCGCTGTTCGCCGCGACCGTGGCCACCGCCGGACCGCTGCCCAGCCTCATCCCGGCCACCTGCGGCATGGGCCTGCTCGCAGGCGTCGCCTTAGCCTGCACGGGCGGGCGGCTCGGCGCGGGCACGCCGGACGGCGAGCCGCTACCTGCTCCCGGAACCGGCCAGGACGCCCCGGGGCAGGCCGCCACCCGGGCACTCATCCAAGTGTGATATGAGTCACTTGTGCGCATAGGCCCGGGGTGAATCCCCTTTTCGAACGCGTCTTTTATAAATAAGCAAAGGCTTAGCTGGCTTGCCGGTCTCCGGTGCGATCCATACCGTCACAAGAGTCAGGTGCGTCATTCCCAACCGGCTCTCAGACCACTAACTACGTCCCACCGAGAGGCAGTACGTCATGACCGCCATCGCTTCTGTCACTTCCTGCGCCAGCACCGCGTGCGCGTTCAACTCTAACGGCTGCGCCGCATTCGCGGTCACCGTCACCGGCGTGGACGGCGCGGCCCGCTGCGGCACCTTCATCGACCTCGACGCCCGGGGCGGCCTGCCCACCGCCAGCGGCCAGGTCGGCGCCTGCCAGCTGCTGGAGTGCGTGCACAACACCGACCTCATGTGCACCGCCGAGGGCATCGCGATGGACGCCGTCACCGATGGCGCCCAGTGCCGCAGCTACGCCCAGGCATGATCTGAGCACGGCCCGGGTCATCAGCCCCGGGCCATCTGTGCAACGGGGCGGCCCCCCTTCCCACCTGTGAGGAGGCCGCCCCTTTTCCTGCCGATGCCGCGGTTGTCAGGTGCGCGGCGGGACGGCGATCGGCAGAGTCCGGTGGAGCAGTCGGCTCAGGAGCATTCCGATGTCGGCCGCATCGCCAGCGGGTGCGTCGAACGCGACGAAGGTAGTGAAGGCAATGCCCTCGCGCAGGTCGAGCAGCAGCAGCCCCTCCGGGCAGACATCGACCAGCACGAGCTTGCCGTCCAGGGCAGGGGGGCGCGGACCGGCCGACTGCGAGATCCGCCGGAAGCCGGCGATCCGGCCGGATTCGACCGCGTCGGCGAGTTCACCGAACCAGCGCGACCCGACGCTGAGCGCTTCCCCGGCGGCTTCCAGCCCGTCCCAGGGCCCCGGGCAGCCCAGCACGGCCGCCTCCAGACGGCGCACCCCGACCGGGCCGTGTAGCACGACCGACTCGACGTCGACCCGGGCAACGACGGCGAGCCCGGCCTCGACCGCGACGGCGAAGACCCCGCCCAGCATCCGGGCCAGCCGGGCCCCCTCGGCATCCGGGGCGACCCGGGCCGACCCCAGGGCGTATACGTCGGCCATCGCGATCCGCCAGCCAGGAGAATCCGCCAGCCGGGCGATATGCAGGCGCACCGGGAGCGGGGCATCGCCCTGGAATGTCCCATCGAACGACCCCGGGGGGACGGCCAGCAGCGCGGCGCAGCCGAGCCGCCCGTGCGCTAGCGCCCGGATCGGCGGGAGGGCGGAGCGATAGGCGTGGGCCACCGCGACGCCCTCGCCGCCCAGCAGCCGGGCCGCGAGGCGACGGCACACCGTGTCGTCCATGCTGACCGCTGCGCGGGATCGCTCCATAGCCACCTCCTTAAGCAAGGCTCACCTTATAGGTAATACAGCTGTCCCGGAAGTGCCTTCCCCGGTTCCGCAAGCGCCGAGACGCACATCACACGCCACGCTCCCCCAGCCGGCCGGCACCTGCGCCCCGCCGGCCCGTCAGCTGGCCGCCGGACCGGTCCGCCGCCACTGCCCGGAAGCGGGGACTACCAGCGAGGTCTCCGAGACGGGATCGTCCACGATGAGGCAGGGCAGCCCGTAGACCTGCTCGACCAGGTCTGCCGTGAGCACCTGACCCGGCGGTCCGGCCGCGACCACCGCCCCAGCCCGCATGACGATGAGGTGGCTCGCGTACCGGGCGGCCTGGGGGTCCCGGCCTCCCAGGAGGCGGGCGCCGGCATGATGATCGGCTGGACGAGCGCCGTCGAGCCGGGCGTCGTCGAGCGCATCGGGGACTCCCAGGTGGCCTGGCCCGAGACCTTCACCGTCCACCCCAGGCTGGAGCCCATGCTGCGCCGCCGCCGGGCCGCCAGCCGCGCCGGCGGCATCGGCTGGGCCTTCGCCGAGCTCATCGCCCTGGGCTCACTGCTCATGGAGGGCGTCCCGGTGCGCCTGGCCGGGGAGGACGCGCGCCGAGCCACCTTCGCCCAGCGGCACGCGGTCCTGCACGACCATGGCACGGGCGCGGAGTGGACGCCGCTGGACTTCCTCACCCCCGGCCAGGCGCCCCTGGAGATCTACGACTCCCTGCTCAGCGAGTACGCGGCCCTGGCCTTCGAGTACGGCTACTCGGTGGAGCGGCCCGAAGGGCTGACGCTGTGGGAGGCCCAGTTCGGGGACTTCGCCAATGGGGCGCAGTCGGTCATCGACGAGTACGTCACCTCCGCGACCCAGAAGTGGGGCCAGCGCTCCGGCCTGGTCATGCTCCTCCCCCACGGGCAGGAGGGCCAGGGGCCGGACCACTCCTCGACGCGCATCGAGCGCTACCTACAGATGTGCGCGCAGGAGAACATGCGCGTGGTCATGCCGACGACCCCGGCCAACCACTTCCACCTGCTGCGCGAGCAGGCCTACTCCCGGCCGCGCCGCCCGCTCATCGTGTTCACCCCCAAGCAGCTGCTGCGCCTCAGGGCCGCCACCTCGCCTGTAGAGGCCTTCACCTCCGGACGCTTCCAGCCGATCATCGGCGAGACCGACCCGGCGCTGGGCGGAGGCGCCCCGGGGAGGCCACGGCCTCAGCGACGGTCGGCACGGCGGGTGCGGTGGACAGGGTGCTGCTGTGCTCGGGGCGCGTCTACTACGATCTGCTCGCCCACCGGCAAGCCACCGGGGACAGGCGTACCGCCATCGTGCGCCTGGAGCAGATCTACCCGCTGGACGCCGACGCGCTGGCTGAGGCCTTGGCCTCCTTTGCCGGGGCGGAGCCGGTGTGGGTCCAGCTAGAGCCCGCCAACCAGGGGGCCTGGCTCTGGCTGGCCCTCCACCTGCCCACGGCGCTGACCAGTGGGGCGCTCCCGCGCCTGGTCGGCCCGGCCAGAGGCCGCGGCGCCCGCCGTGGGAACCTCAGGCGCCTACAGGCGGCAGCAGGCCGAGCTCGTGGAGGCGGCCTCGTCCGGTGAGCGGCCTCCGGCACCGACAGCACCGGGCCCCTGCAGCCCCTGCCGGTCGTTCCCCCACCCGCGCGGGCGCCCCCTGGGTGCCGTCGCGCCCACACTTCCTGTGGCCCCCTCCATCACGGCTGCGGCGCGCTACCGGGCACGACGCCTACCCTGGGTCATGCCTCGCGCCGCCCCAGCAGGCGCTTGGCCGCGACCGCCGCGACCCCCCCGTGCAGGACGACCGACACCGTCAGCGACACATAGGCAGGTACCCCACCGGTGCCCACCAGCAACTGCGATACCCAGAACGGCGGCAGGAAAGCGACGACAAGGCGCCAGGAGGACTCCCACGCCTGGGCCAGCACGGCCAGGAACAGCATGAAGAACAGGATCTTGAACAGTGCGAGCCCCTCGATCTTGTTGTCGACCCAGGCCATGACCACCAGCAGCGCCGTCTGCGACATCATGCCGCACAGGACGGAGAAGAGGACACCCAGCCCCACGGAGCCGTGAAAGAGCCCGGAGGCGAACAGGACGCAGGCGGAGGAGAGCGCCCCGAGGGCTCCCACGGACCCGCAGCGCCACACGAGCATCCGTGCTGGCCGGACAGGAAGGACAGCGAGGACCGCGGACACGGCCGTGTCACGCTCCTCGAGCATGAGGGTCACCATCATGAAGGCGGGGAAGACTCCGGCGACCCCGCACAGGAGGCACACAATGACCGTGCTGTAGGTCATCGCCAAGGGCACGTGGCCGGCCAGCACCGGAAGGCCAAGCCTGAGCAGGGCAGCAAAGATGAAGGGGATCGCCACGAAGCAGCCGATCGTGCGGTCCCGGACCGTGTTACGGACGTCATTGAGCAGCACGGCTCGCGCGGCACCCATACTCAGCCGCCTGCCTTACGGACGTGCTTCTCAAACGACCTCCGTGCGGCACGCTGCACCACCACGATGGCCGCCACGAGGATGCACACGCCGTAGACGGCCTCCCACCCGACCGCGCTCGTCATAGCCGCGTCCAAGAGGAGGACGGAGCCGGAGGTCGGGACCAGGTAGAACAGGGGGAACCACGTGTGCAGGAGATAGGGGGCCAGCGGAAGCATGAGAGGGACCAGGAACAGCGGGGTGACAACAAGGTAGGCGTTCAGGCTCCGGGCCCGGACCACCCCGATAAGGCCGATGAAGACCAGCATCACCGAGGTCAGGCCCGTCCCGAGCACCAGCACGGGCACGTTGAAGCCGAGCCCCCCCCGGGAGACCGCCGCGATGACGACGGAGCACGGGACGACGACGACCGTCAGCGAGGTGGCCTTCGCCCACAGGTACTGCACGGCCGACAACGGTGACACGACGACGGCCTGCAGGGTGCCGGCCCCGCGTTCAAACAGGACCAGGACACCGACAAAGATGAACCCGAGCGTCGTGGGGTCGGAGAAGATCACCACGACCGTGAGCGTCTCCCTGACCGAGTCCGGCGCCAGTCGCAGGAGCACGCAGTACAGGACGGTGACAACCACCGCGACCGTCACGACCTGGTACCGCACCTGGAGCAGCAGCTCCCAGGCGACCGCGCGGCAGAAGACACGCGCGCTGGCCACGGCGGTGCGCGGGCGCGGGATGGCGTCTCGTTCGGCGGTCATGACAGTCTTCGTCCGGTCGTCGCGAGGAAGACATCCTCCAACGAGGTCTCCTCCGAGCGCAGGGAGAGCACCGTGACCCGTCTCAGCAGGGCCAGGAAGCCCGCGTTGTCCCCGAGCCCCTCCAGCGGGAAGGTCTCGCTGCCCTGCTCCTGCCCGTCCTGGTAGCGCACGACCACCGAGCCTGTCCCCTGGCTGGACCTCAGCGCCGCCGGCGCACCGATCCGCTGAATGCGTCCGTCCAGCAGGAAGGCCACGTTGTCGCACAGCTCGTCGGCGTCGTGCATGTTGTGCGTCGTCAGCAGTATGCACTTCCCCCTGTCCCGCTGCTCGGTGATCATGTCCTTGATCAGGCGGGCGTTGGCGGGGTCGAGCCCGCTCGTGGGCTCGTCCAGGAACAGCACGTCAGGGTCGTTGAGCAGCGAGCGGACGAAGTTGAGACGCATCTTCATCCCCTTTGAGAACCCCTCGACACGCTTGTGGGCATCATCCTCAAGGCCTACTCTTGCCAGGAGTTCCATCGGGTCGGCCGGGGACTGGTAGAACGACGCGAAGAACCTGAGGTTCTCGATCGCGGAGAGCTTCACGTAGTGGTTAGGGAGCTCGAAACCGACCCCTATCCTCTCATAGTAGTCGGGGCCGCAGTCCCTGAGGTCCCTCCCCAGCACCCGCACCGTGCCCTCGAACGGCCTCAGCAGGCCGGTCAGCACCTTCTGGGTGGTGCTCTTTCCCGACCCGCTGGGGCCGAGGACGCCGAGGACCTCACCCGCCCCGACCTGGAAGCCGACGCCCTTGACAACCGGCTCGCCCGGGCCGTAGCCGAACGAGAGGTCGTGTACCTCTATCACGGGTGCGCGCGTCTCAGTCATCCAGGGCACCTGCCTCTCCTCGAGCCGCGACGATGACGCACTGGGCCTGCTCACCCTCGGGCACGCCCGGCACCCCGCTGACCTCGACGTGGCAGAAGCCTGCCTCGCGCAGGGCCTCCCGCCATGCCGCGGCAGTGAGCAGCGGCGAGCCGGGTATCCGCCGCTGCGGATCCTCGAAGAGCCACCACCCCTCGGTCAGGCCGAAGGTCAGGGTGTTGTAGTCCATGCGGTGAACCAGCTCATTGATGACCAGGGCACCGCCGGCCTTCAGGAGACGGGCACAGCTCCTGAGCGTCCTCCCGACGTCGCGGGTCGCGTGCAGGACGCTGCTGGCGACCACGAGGTCCATCGAGTGCGGCTCAATCCCTTGCTCCTCTGCGGGACGCTCGATGTCGTGGACGCAGAAGCGCACGTTCCTACGGTCGGCGTACCTCCGCCGGGCCTGCGCGACGAAGAAGTCCCCGATGTCCGTGAAGTAGTACTGCACACGGTCGGCCTGTGGCTCCAGCCCACGCAGGAGCACGTCGGCAGTGGCTCCCGTCCCTGCCCCGGCCTCAAGAACCTGGAGCGTGGAGTGGGGATAACGACGCGCATACCTCCTGGCCCGCTCCGACACGCACTCACCCACGAGCGCGTTGTAGAAGTCAGCCTGCACATTCTTCTTGTACAGGTCCTCCACCAGGTTCATGGAACCTCCAGGCATGAGGAGGTCTACACCCTGCTTGGCCCCTGACAGCACCGGCCGCAGGTTCTGCTGGGCCGCGACGAGCAGTGACAGGTAGTCGCTCACTTGAGCATAGCGTTGCGTGACCGTCGCCGCCCTGTGAGATACCGCATCGGCGGAGGTGTCGAGGGCATCGAGCCGCTCGGTGCGGTGCAGGCGGCCCCCATCATCGGTCACGTACCCCTCGCCCAGGAGAATATCGACCAAGGCGTCGAACAGCCTTCCCAGCGCACGGCTGGAGCCCACCCCGACAGCCTCCGCCAGCTCGGCCCTGGTGGTCCCGTCGGCTCCGACACCGCCCCCCAGGTCGGCCGCGAGCACGTCCCGCCCGAGATCCGTCACAGCCTCCAGGCCCGCCCGGAACCGGGAGTACTCCTCGCGGTCCGGCTCAGGGGGGTGACGGAGAGCGGCAGCGATGTGGTGGGCGGCGACGTCGAGCGTCGGTGGGGCGAGCATGCTGAGGTGGTCGTTGTCAAGCTCGACGACGTTGAGTGAGCCCGTGACGACCTCCTGCCACGGCGCCAGGTAGTCGTAGTCCCCCAGGATGTCCGTGCGCCTCCAGTACGCGGCGCTCGACCGGCCCGTGAACCCCGTCGGTGGCCCTGAAGAACAGGACGTCCGAGGCGTCGTAGGGGCGCATCTCGAAGGTCTCGTAGATGCCCTCCGCGTGAGCGGAGCAGGTCAGCCCCCCTCGCAGGTACCGGTAGATGTCGTCCGCTGACACGTGCTTCCCTCCCCGCTGCTCCGCTATCCTGCACAGCACCTGCTCGCGCAGGGCAGCGGGGACGTGCTCGAACTCGTGGGGCCTGACCACCCGCTCGGGGTGCTCGTCGGCCCGAAGAAGGTAGTTGACCAGGTAGAAGCCCAGGAAGTCCGGGTCGTAGACGCCCTGGTGCCGGTCGAAGACGTCCTGGGTCGCGGGGTAGGTGTCAAACATGACGAGGTGGCGGATCGTCTCGCCAGCCTCGCTGAGCCTGCAAGCCATCTCCATGGCAATCAGCCCGCCGAACGAGTACCCGCCGAGCACGTAGGGACCGTGCGGCTGCACCATCCTCACGCAGCTGACGTAGTGGTCAACCATCTCCTCCAGAAGGTGGGGCATGGAGTAGCCGTCGGTTCCCCTGGCCTGGAAGGCGTAGAGCGGGTAGTCCGGCCCCAGGGCTCGTGACAGCTCGTCGAACCCGTTCGCGTAGCCCGAGGCTCCGTGCACCCAGAAGGACGGCTGCCCCGTGCCCCCGGTGCTGACCGGCACGAGCTCGGGAGTCCCGGCACCCCCGATGAGGCGGTGAGCGATCTGCGGAGCGGCCAGGGCGACGAAGGCAATCGGTCCGCTCACGGCGGTAACCACGGCGACCAGTGCCACCGCGAAACCGATCAGCCCCAGCCGGGCCGACTCGACCCGCAGCCCGTGCGCGGCGGCGTCATCGCCCAGCTCCAGCTGCCGCAGCGCGGGCAGCAGCAGCGCCCGCCGGGTCACGGCCACCCCGAGCACCGGAACGCGGAACCGCCCGGCCCGCTCCTGCCGGGCAGCCGGAGCGTGCACCAGGCTCATAGCTGACTCACCGGCCGACCACGTACGAGGAGGATGAGCACCGGGGCACCGATCAGCGCGGTGATGATGCCAGCCGGGACCTCGGCCGGGGGCAATACCACCCGGCCGGCCACGTCGGCGGCCACCAGGAGGGCAGCGCCCAGCACGAGCGAATACGCCATGATCCACCGCTGGTCCGGCCCGGTGAACCAGCGGGCGATATGCGGCACCATCAGCCCGGCGAAAGCGATCGGGCCAGCCAGCGCGGTCGCCGTGCCGGCCAGCAGGGTGACCGCGATGATCGCACCGGCCCGCACGAGGGCGACGTTGGCACCGAGAGCGACTGCCAGGTCGTCACCGAGCGCGATCGCGTTGAGCGACCCGGCGATGACGGCGGCCAGCACCAGCCCCGCGAGCAGGACCGGCACGGCCGGCCCCAGCATGACCCAGCCCCGGTCCGCCAGCGAACCAGACCGCCAGGCTGCCATCGCCGCGAACCGGGCGGGGTCGGACAGGGTGATCGCACTGGTGATCCCGGCGAGCACGGCGCCAAGTGCGGTCCCGGCGAGGACGAGCCGGATCGGGCTCCCCCTCCGGGCCCGAGCGATCCGATGAGATAGACCGCCACGGTAGTCAGCAGGGCCCCGGCGAAGGCCACCCCCAGCTGCCCGGCGGGAGCGCTCAGCCCCGCGAATCCCGCCATGATCGCGAGCGCGAAGGCCGCCCCGGAAGTGGCGCCGAGGATGCCGGGGTCGGCCAGCGGATTGCGGGTGACCGCCTGCACGAGGGCGCCGCTGACGCCGAGCGCGGCACCGGCGACCAGGCCGATGACGGTCCGGGGCAGCCGCAGGTCGAGCACGACGAGGCTCTCCAGGTCACCTCCGGGCAGGTTCGAGCCGACCAGGCGGGACCAGAGGGCACTCACGACCTCGGCCGGCGGGATGGGCCGCACCCCGATGGCCAACCCGGCTACGGCGCAGGCCGCGGCGAGGAGCATGGTACCGAGTAGCCCGGCCAGGCGCCGGGAATTGGCCGGCTGCCGTTCTCCCGCAAGATCATCGCCGTGAGGTGGGGGGACCGGTTCGAGCCGGGGACGAGATAGTCGCCACAGAGGCGAATACTAGGTTCGCCTTACTTTGCTCGATTGGGCTGCTCGCATAGTGGGTCGCACAGGCCCGCCGGAGCCAGTCTTCACATCCATCACCCCGCAGCCCCAGAGAGGAATCCCCATGCGCCCCCGGGTCACCCTCGCCGCCACCGCCGCCCTCCTTCTCGCCCTGACCGGGACAGCCTGCTCCGCGAACAGCACCGGAACCAGTTCGGCTACCGCAGGCGGCACGACTTCCGCCACCGGCAACGGCTTCCCCGCCACCGTGGCCACCAAATTCGGTGACGTGGTCATCAGCGCCAAACCCAAGCGCGTTGTCGCCCTCGGCTGGGGTGACGCCAGAACCGCACTGTCGCTGGGAGTCCAGCCGGTCGGCGCTTCAGACTGGCTCGGCTTCGGCGGCGAAGGCGTCGGGCCCTGGCTGGCCGGCAAATACGCCAACCCGCCGGAACTGATCGGCACCATGGAACCCTCTTACGGGGCAATCGCCGCGCTCTAGCCGGATCTCATCCTCGACGTCAAGAGTTCAGGGGACGCAAACCGCTACCAGCGGCTGTCCTCAATCGCCCCGACCCTGGGCATCCCGGCCGGCGGCGAGAACTACCTCACCCCGGCAGACAAGCAGGTCGACATGATCGCCGCCGCCCTCGGCGCATCCGAGCAGGGCGCCGCACTCAAGAAGCAAGTAGCAGACGCCTTCGCCAGGCACGCCAGCGCGCACCCGCAGTGGTCCGGGAAGACCTTCTCGGCGATCACCAAGACCAGCGACGGCTGGGGGCCTACATCAAGGGCAGCGATCGGGTCACCTTCATGGAAAAGCTCGGCTTCACCCAGAATCCCGCCATCGCCGCGATGGACGCCAACGCCACCGGTTTCTCAGTCAGCCTCTCGGCAGAGAAACTGGATGCGGCCGATGCTGACGTGATCGTCGGCTTCCCGATCTTCATCCCCGCCACGCAGATGACCGGCGACCCGGCATTCCAGGCGCTTCCCGCGGTCAAGAACCGGCGCGCCCTCGTCATCGACGGCGACCTCGCCCAGGCCTACTCACTCGGCACGACCGCCGCCACCCTCTACGCCCTGGAGAAGCTGGTACCCAAGCTTGAGGCGGCGCTCGGTTCCTGGCCACGCGCCGGGAGCCCTGCCGGGGCTAGGCTCGCGGCATCATCAGCGCACCCGCGCGAGCCGACCCCCGCCAGGAGGCCCGATGAATCCCGGACTGACCGATGCCGTGCGCGAATTCCTGCGGCGGCCCAACCCCGCCGTGATGGCGACCGTGCGAGCCAATGGCCAGCCGGTCAGCGTGGCGACCTGGTACCTGCTGCTCGACGACGACCAGATCCTGCTCAACCTCGATGCCAGCCGGGTCAGGCTCAAGCACCTGCAGCGGGACGGGCGGGTCGCGCTGACCGCCCTCGACGGCGGCAACTGGTACACCCACGTGAGCATCCAGGGCACCGTGACGTCCATCACCAGCGATACCGGCCTGGCCGATATCGACGCCCTCTCCCGGCATTACGGCGGGCAGCCCTACGCCATCCGCGACCAGCCCCGGGTATCGGTGCACGTACGGATCGACAGCGTGCACGGCTGGGGGGCGATGGGCGGCCGGTGAGCCCGCTGAGACCGCGCTCACCGGCCGGATCGCCCGTGCGCGGCGCTCCTGGTGCTTGGCTGGGGACATGAGAATCGCATTGGCAAGCGACCATGCCGGATTCGCCCTCAAGGGCGAGATCGCCGCCCTGCTAGCCGGGCTGGGGCACCAGACTGAGGACTTCGGGGCGTACGGCACCGATCCGGCGGACCTGCCCGACCACGTCTACCCGGCCGCGCTCGCGGTGGGGCGCGGCCAGGCCGACCGGGGCATCTTCGTCGACGGAGTGGGCTACGGCAGCGCCCTCATCGCCAACCGCATCGCCGGGGTCGACGCCGTCGTGTGCCAGGACCCGTTCTGCGCGGCCCTGGCCCGCCAGCACACCGACTCCAACGTGCTGTGCCTGGGCGGCAAGATCATCGGCTCCGCGCTCGCCCTGGAGATCGTGCGGGTGTGGATGACCACCGCATTCTTCGCCGGCCAGGCCAAGTACGAGAACCGGGTCGCCAAGGTGCGCGAGATCTCGGCACGGCACCTGGTCCCGCTGGACCAGATCGGCTGAGCCCCGTCCGCAGGCCGCGCACTGTGTCACCGCCGGGTGGCAGGGTGGGTGCGGCCCGTTCCCGAGGTGAGGAGTCCGGCGATGTGCCCTGGCTTAGCCCTGCACCCGCTGCTGACCCGGTACGCCGCCTGGCTGGAAATGAACCAGGCCCAGGTGATCGCGGACCGGGAAGAGGATCCGGGCCAGGTCCGGGCCATCCAGATCGTGCTGCGCCTGGAGCGCGCCCGGCCACCCGGCTGGCACGCCGCCCTGGCCGCCGCGGCCAGCGGGTGCGCCGCGCTGTGCCTGGACCCGCGCAGCGAGCCCGGCGGCGACTGGTACGCGCCCGTGCGGGCCTACTGCCGCGGGCACATCCGCAAGGTCACCCGGCGCGGCCGGGGCGCTCCCTGGCGGGCGATCTCGGACCTGCCCGGGCTGACCGTCACCAGCGGCGGCACCCAGGTGCGGGTGCTCGTCCCCGGCCTGGTCAGCGAGCTCAGCAAACCGGTCGCCAAGCTCCAGGTCGGCGGCACCGACGTGCCGCCCGACGCCGGGCCGGTGACCGTGACCTGCGGCGGGCGCGCGGGCGGGGACTCCCCCGTCCTCGTGGTGCACGTACCGGAGGCGCTGACGATGAGCACGGGCAAGCTCATGGCCCAGGCCGGCCACGTCGGCATGCTCACCGCCGCGCTGCTGGCCGGCTCGGACCAGGCCGCGCTGGCCCGCTGGCGCGCGGCCGGCTGCCCCAGCCGGGTGCTGCGCACCGAGCCGGGGGCGTGGGCGGACCTGGGCGCCGCGGTCAGCGATCCGCGTCCCGCCTGGGACCGGCACCGGCTGGTCCCGGTACGCGACGCCGGGTTCACCGAGGTGGCACCCGGCACGGTGACCGTCATCGGCCAGCTGACCGGCTGAGCCGGGACGGCCCGCCCGGCTACCCTGGCCGCCATGGAACGCATCGTGGCCTGCCCGAACGGCACCAGCCTGGCGATCGACGAGATCGGCCCCGGCGATGGTCCGCTGCTGCTGCAGCTCGAAGGGCACATGGCCCAGCTCGTGGCGACTCCGCGCTCGTACTGCGAACGGCTCGCCGGACTGGGCTACCGTGTGGTGCGGGTGGACAACCGGGATGCCGGCCGCTCCACGCGCTTCCCCGGCGCCGGGTACACCCTGGCCGACATGGCTGAGGACGTGCACGGGCTGCTGCAGGTCCTGGGCAGCCCGGCAGTGGTCTGCGGCCGGTCCATGGGCGGGGCGATCGCGCAGCTGCTCGCCCTGGCCCACCCGGAGGATGTGCTCGGGCTCGGGCTGTTCTTCACCTACGCCAAGCAGGTGCCGGCCGGTCTGCTCCCGCCGCCCCGGCCAGCACCGTTCGGGGACGCCGAGTCCTACCGGCGCTGGGAGCACGCCAGCCTGCGCCCCATCGCCGGGCCGGACTACCCGTTCGCGCCGGAGTACATCGACGAGCTGGCCGCTACCGCCTGGGCCCGGGCCGGCGCCGTGGACTGGGACGGATACGAACGCCAGCGGCGCGCCATGTGGCTCACCCCGCCGTGGGCGTCCCGGCTGGCGCAGGTGAGCGTCCCGGTGGCAATCGTGCACGGCGAGCAGGACAGCGTGATCACTCTCCCGGCCGCCCGGGCGCTGCAGCGCGCGCTGCCGCAGGCCGTGCTGCGGGTCGTTCCCGGAATGGGGCATCAGCAGCCACCCGAACTGGACGAGCTATTCGTCGCGGCTACCTTGCATGCGGCTGACCAGGGCGGAGAACTAGCTGAGAATGCGCCTCACACGCACTGAGCCGAAATCGATCCGAATAGATTCTTCACGGCCTAGGGTGGCAGCGTCACCTAAGTGAAGGAGCTGTCATGACCACGAAGCGCCCGCTGTTCCGCATCGCCTGCGCCGCAGTCCTCGGTGCCGGCCTGCTCTCCCCCGCGGCTGCAGGGGCCGCCCCCGCTGCGGGAGAGGAAAAGCCAGCCAGCGACCACGACCTGGCCGGTTCGTCGCTGCGCACCTCCCCTACCCGGGAGCGGTTCTATTTCGTCATGGCCGACCGGTTCGCCAACGGTTCCACCGCCAATGACAATGGCGGCCTGAGCGGCGGGCGGCTAGTCACCGGATTCGACCCCTCCCATAAGGGGTTCTTCCACGGCGGCGACCTTGCCGGGCTCACCAGCAAGCTCGACTACATCAAGGGCATGGGCACGACCGCCATCTGGCTGACCCCGTCATTTAAGAACCGCCCGGTGCAGGGCCTTCCCGGCTCCGAGTCGGCCGGATACCACGGCTACTGGGTCACGGATTTCACCCAGATCGACCCGCATTTCGGCACGAATGAGGAGATGAAGCAGCTCATCTCCGCGGCGCACGCCAAGGGGATGAAGGTCTACTTCGACATCATCACCAACCACACTGCCGACGTCATCCGGTACGAGCAGGGCAAGTACACCTACATCGATAAGGCGACCAAGCCGTACAAGGACGCCAGCGGCAAGGTGTTCAACGACCGGGATTATGCCGGCCAGGCGGACTTCCCCGCACTCGACGCGAAGACATCGTTCCCGTACACGCCGGTCTTCGACTCCGCCGCCGATGCGAACGTCAAGGTGCCGGCCTGGCTCAACGACCCGGCCATGTACCACAACCGGGGCGACACCACCTTCGAGGGCGAGAACTCCCTGTACGGCGACTTCTTCGGGCTAGACGACCTGTTCACCGAACGCCCCGAGGTGGTCAAGGGCATGGGCGACATCTACACGGCCTGGATCGACATGGGTATCGATGGTTTCCGGATCGACACCACCCGGCACGTGAACATGGAGTTCTGGGAGCAGTTCGCTCCGCGGATGATGAAGCATGCCGCTGCCATCGGCCGCGGCGATTTCTTCATGTTCGGTGAGGTCGCTGACCCTAGCCCCAGCGCGATGAGCCCGTACACCACCCGCGGCAAGCTACCGGCCACGCTCGACTTCGGTTTCCAGCAGGCGGCGCAGCGGTTCGTGGCCGGGAAGCCCGCAGCGAACCTGGCAGCGTTCTACGCCGCCGACGACCTGTACACCGACGCCGATTCCAACGCGTACTCGCTGCCCACCTTCGTCGGCAATCACGACATGGGCCGCCTGCCGATGCTGCTCACCAAGGACGGGGTCTCTGCCCGCACGCTGTACAAGCGGGTCCGGCTGGCCAATGAGCTCATGTACCTCACCCGCGGGCAGCCGATCACGTACTACGGCGACGAGCAGGGATTCATCGGCGCCACCGGGGACCAGGACGCCCGCCAGGACATGTTCCCCACGAAGACGAAGCTGTACCGCGACGAGCAGAACCTCATCGGGCCGGCCGGGTCGAAGGACCGGTTCAACACCAATTCGCCCCTGTACCGCCAGATCGCGGGCCTGTCCCAGCTCCGGCAGCGCTACCCGGCGCTGGCAGACGGCGCCCAGCTGCCCCGGTACGCCGCCAGCCAGGCGGGAGTGTTCGCGGTCAGCCGGATCGACGCCAAGGAGAAGCGTGAATTCATCGTCGCGGTGAACAACTCCACCAAGCCGGCCAGCGCCACGTTCGCCACGGCCACGAGCCGGGCGCGGTTCTCGGTCGTGCGCGGGCAGGCCAAGACAGTTAAGTCCGGCAAGGACGGCACGGTCAGCGTGCGGGTCCCGGCCCTGTCAGCGGTGGTGTACCGGG